>NZ_JAPUEW010000001.1:0-4367 GCF_027492335.1 Klebsiella sp.
CAGGCATTAATTAAGTGAAGAGCCCATCCGTCAGGATGGGCTTTTTGCGTTTTTGTATACCAAAAATTCCATGCTTGTCAGAATTGCCAGGTCGCCATAGTAGAGAGTTATCGCTAACGTACTACTGACAATCAGGCAAGCCTTCCCCTGCTATATACGGTAAACTAATGCTGATTTTGCATCAGGAAACCACTATGAACCACTCCCTCAAACCCTGGAATACCTTTGGCATAGACTGTTCGGCCAGAGAGCTTGTACGCGTGGAAAACGAGCAACAGCTGGTTGCTGTCTGGCAAAAGGCTGTTACAGCAAAACAACCTGTTTTGATCCTGGGAGAAGGAAGCAATATTCTCTTCCTGGAGGATTATTCTGGTACGGTAATTATCAACCGTATCATGGGTATAGAGGTTAATGAAACAGCTGATGCCTGGCATTTGCATGTTGGGGCAGGGGAGAACTGGCATCGGTTGGTGCAATTCGCGTTGAATAATAAAATGCCTGGTTTGGAAAATCTTGCATTAATCCCTGGCTGTGCCGGATCCTCTCCGATTCAAAACATTGGTGCCTATGGAATTGAATTACAGAGCGTTTGCCAGTATGTCGATTGCGTTGAGTTAGCCACTGGTCAGAAGCGACGCTTTTCCGCCGCTGAGTGCCGCTTTGGCTATCGCGACAGTATTTTCAAGCATGAGTATAAGGACCTCTACGCTATTGTGGCCGTAGGCTTAACTTTGGCAAAAGTATGGCGACCGGTCTTAACTTACGGTGATTTAACCCGCCTTGATCCTGAAAATGTTACGCCGTATCAGGTTTTTGATTCCGTTTGTCACATGCGAATGACTAAGCTTCCTGATCCAAAAGTGACGGGTAATGCGGGCAGTTTCTTTAAGAATCCGGTGATTAGTGCTGAAAATGCGCAAGGTTTGCTGGCGCAATATCCAGGTATTCCTCACTACCCACAGCCTGATGGCAGCATAAAGCTGGCAGCAGGATGGCTCATCGATCAATGTCAGCTTAAAGGCAAGGTAATTGGCGGTGCAGCGGTACACAACCAACAGGCATTGGTATTGATTAATTACGATCGGGCAATCAGTGAAGATGTGGTTAAATTAGCCCACTATGTTCGCCAGCAGGTTGGGAATAAGTTCAATGTCTGGCTACAACCGGAAGTGCGTTTTATTAGCAAAACAGGTGAAGTCGATGCGGAGGGGATCATTGCATGAAAGATTATACCGTTCCTCTGACGTTGATATCGATACTGGCCGATGCTGAGTTTCACTCAGGTGAGCAACTTGGCGAGCGCTTAGGAATGAGCCGGGCGGCAATCAATAAACATATTCAAACCTTGCGCGACTGGGGAGTTGATGTATTTACCGTCCCAGGTAAAGGCTACAGCTTGCCGGAACCTATACAGCTATTAGACGAAGAACAGATTTCGAAGCAGATTGAAAATGGACGGGTAACCGTGCTACCGGTTATTGACTCTACGAATCAGTATTTACTGGATAGGCTTAGTGAACTGCAGTCTGGCGATGCTTGCGTAGCGGAATATCAACAGGCTGGTCGTGGTCGTAGGGGACGTAAGTGGTTCTCGCCGTTTGGTTCTAACATATACCTTTCAATGTACTGGCGTCTTGAGCAGGGGCCCGCTGCTGCCATTGGTTTGAGTTTGGTCATCGGGATTGTGATTGCTGAGGTACTTCAAAGCTTGGGGGCCGATAAAGTACGGGTGAAATGGCCGAATGATCTCTATTTGCAGGATCGGAAACTGTCAGGGATCCTGGTGGAACTGACGGGTAAAACCGGTGACGCTGCACAGATAGTCAGCGGGGCAGGTATCAATCTTATGATGCGTCGCGTGGAGTCTGATGTTGTTAATCAAGGTTGGATCAGCTTACAGGAAGCAGGAATCTCTATCGATAGGAATACTCTGGCCGCGCGGTTGATTAAAGAATTGCGGGCTAGTCTGCAGCTTTTTGAACAGGAAGGTTTGGCACCGTATCTAAAACGCTGGGAAAAGTTAGATAACTTTATTAATCGTCCGGTTAAACTTATTATTGGTGATAAAGTAATTTTTGGTATTTCCCGCGGGATTGATGCTCAAGGAGCCTTATTGCTGGAACAGGGTGGAGTAGTAAAACCCTGGATTGGTGGTGAGATATCTTTGCGCAGCGCTGAATGAAAAAAGGGAGCTAACGCTCCCTGTCTTATTTTCGTAATCGAACTTGATTGACGGAATGATTTGCACTTTTAGTCATTATAAGACTAGCTCGCTCACGAGTTGGAAGAATGTTTTCCTTTAAATTCAAAAGATTAATCTCATTCCATAACGATGTGGCAATGTTGATAGCTTCATCTTTAGAAAGCTGTGCGTAATTATGGAAATAAGAGTCGGGGTCGGTAAATGCCCCTTCGCGAAATTTCAGAAAACGATTGATATACCATGTTTTGAGCAAGTCTTCTGGCGCATCGACATAAATTGAAAAATCAACAAAATCTGAAACAAATACATGATGTGGATCGTGTGGGTAATCCATTCCACTTTGTAAAACATTTAATCCTTCAAGAATTAAAATATCCGGCTGGGTAACTGTTTTATCTCCATCAGGAATAACATCATAAATTAGATGTGAATAGACTGGAGCAGTGGCGTTTGGAATGCCTGATTTCAGGTCGGAAACGAATTTAACTAAGCGATGCATGTCGTAAGACTGCGGGAAGCCTTTCTTTTTCATCAGGCCGCGTTCTTTCAATACTGCGTTAGGATGCAAAAAACCATCTGTAGTGATTAATTCAACATGGCGATGTTCGGGCCAGCGACTGAGTAAAGCTTGCAGCACGCGTGCAGTAGTACTTTTGCCGACAGCCACGCTACCCGCAATACTGATGATATAAGGGATGCGTTGACCATTGGTACCGAGGAATTGTTCCAGTACCGCCTGGCGGCGCAAGTTAGAACTGATATAAAAATTGAGCAAGCGCGACAGTGGCAAATAAATCTCTGCAACTTCTTCAAGGGAAAGATCTTCATTGATGCCTTTTAACCGCGTGATTTCTTCCTCTGCTAGTGTCATCGGAACAGAATCACGAAGTGCAGCCCATTGGTCGCGGTTAAATTGTAGGTACGGTGTCATTAACGTTTGCTCTTTTTGGCTCATAAGCATGTTCTTGCAGTCGCCGAATGAAAGAAAGGCGTGGGTGCTTCACACTAGTTAATCAGGACAATGGGCAGGAGGGTAACACCAGATTGCAAGGAATAATAAGAAAAAAACTCATTGAATGATGCTTTCTAACGGTAACCTCACAGAGGCGAGTGAGTTGGCGGCGGCATATAAAGTCTTCTACAGGGCTGTCAGTGTTAATTCACTGAGACCACGAGTAGCTCGTAGCGGTAAAGGTGTTATATCAAAAGGGGATTTTACATTTTCAGCAGTTACTGCTGAGCAACCTTGTGCGATGAATGGTGTATTTTTGTGCTTCGGTGTTTGAATTTACACCGTTTTTTATCGATTAAGCACAAAATGTGAGCGATAGAACGTTTTATGCAATTTTTTAGTTGCATGAACTCTCAGGTCTCCCTAGAATGCGCGCTACTTGATGCCGACTTAGCTCAGTAGGTAGAGCAACTGACTTGTAATCAGTAGGTCACCAGTTCGATTCCGGTAGTCGGCACCATCAAGTGCCTGGTGGGGTTCCCGAGCGGCCAAAGGGAGCAGACTGTAAATCTGCCGTCATCGACTTCGAAGGTTCGAATCCTTCCCCCACCACCATCTTTCGGCAACGCTTTGCGAAGCCAGGGTTGATTGGTTAAACTAGTCAGCTCAAACAGAAAAAGAGATTCATCTCTTTTTTTTGTTATAGAAAGAACTGGGTAGCCGAGTTTCAGGATGCGGGCATCGTATAATGGCTATTACCTCAGCCTTCCAAGCTGATGATGCGGGTTCGATTCCCGCTGCCCGCTCCAAACGTGCTGATATGGCTCAGTTGGTAGAGCGCACCCTTGGTAAGGGTGAGGTCCCCAGTTCGACTCTGGGTATCAGCACCACTTCTTTATCTCTCCTCCCCTGTTTCTCTCTTTTATTGCATTCAACAAGTCGGGCATGTTGCCCGGTTGATGTGGTGATATCACCGATTTATCCGTGTCTTAGAGGGACAATCGATGTCTAAAGAAAAGTTTGAACGTACAAAACCGCACGTTAACGTCGGTACTATCGGCCACGTTGACCATGGTAAAACAACGCTGACCGCTGCAATCACTACCGTTCTGGCTAAAACCTACGGTGGTTCTGCTCGCGCATTCGATCAGATCGACAACGCGCCGGAAGAAAAAGCTCGTGGTATCACCATCAACACTTCTCACGTTGAAT
>NZ_JAPUEW010000002.1:0-4127 GCF_027492335.1 Klebsiella sp.
GCACCGCGAAGCCCAGCCGATTGGCCGGGCCGCGCCGCTGCCGGATGATGGAGAGGTCGCTTTCGCTGAACGTGTAGTGACGGATCAACTCATCCTTGGTGTCCGGCAACGCCAGCAGGCTTTCGCGCTCGGCGGCGGAGAGGATCGAACGGCGGGGCATGCGGTTTCCTTCTTCTTGAAATTCTATTCTTGATTGCATATCATCTCAACGAGTTTCGATAAGAAAGGATGCGCATGCGACCGTCTGTTGTGCTTGACATGAAGCGAAGCGCAGTGCGTGAAGCGGTAGGCCGCTTTCGCGCCGCGAACCCGCGCGTCTTCGGCTCGGTGCTGCATGGCACCGACCGGGATGGCAGCGACCTCGACCTGTTGGTCGATGCGCTGCCCGGTGCCACGTTGTTGGACTTGGGCGATTTGGAAGAAGAACTGAAATCGCTGCTCGGCGTTGACGTCGATCTGCTGACTCCCGGCGACCTGCCGCCGAAGTTCCGGGCCAAGGTGCTCGCGGAGGCGCAACCGATATGAGCGAGAACCGCCTGCCCGATTACCTCGACCACATTCAGCAGGCCGCAACCGATGCGCGCAGCTTCGTGGAAGGGATGGCCAAGGACGACTTCTTGGCCGACAAGCGCACCCAGCAGGCCGTCATCATGAGCCTGATCGTCATCGGCGAGGCGGCCACAAAGGTGATGGATGGCTACGTCGAGTTCACCCAGGCGCATGCCGACGTGCCGTGGCGCAGCATGCGCAATATGCGTAATCGCATGGCTCACGGCTATTTCGACATCAACCTCGATGTGGTGTGGGAGACGGTACAGGAATGGCTGCCGGCGTTGCTCCAGCAATTGCCCGCCGTGCGTCAGGATGCCGACGATGAAGACCGTAACGACAACTGTGAAAGAGGGATCTCCGATGACTGTTGAATCGAGAATATTTTCTGTAGCCGAGTATGTTCAGCCGTCCGAAGGCGAGCCTATTCGTTCCGTTGTGCTTGAAACCCGAGACTCAATTATCGTGGTTTGGCATGTCCATCCCGGGCAGGAAATTGCGGCTCACATTCATCCTCACGGCCAAGACACGTGGACTGTTTTGTCGGGAATGGCTGATTACTTTCAGGGCAATGGGATTGTTCGTGCCCTCAGGGAAGGTGAGATAGCCGTGGCAAGACCGGGCCAAGTGCACGGGGCGCGAAATACAGGTACCGAGCCATTTGTGTTAGTCTCGGTTGTGGCATCAGCCAATGCCGGTTTCGTATTGGCTGAGCGATAGAGCCCAATCTCTGGAGTTGGTCCAATGAGCGGTCGGGGAGATAGGTAACAGACATGCAGCGGACACGGCTGCTAAACCAGGTCGCAAACCTCCTTGCGTCGCAGCGTGCCGCAAGCGACGCGATCAATCGAATGGGGTCGGCATGAGACTGAACACCATCCAGTTCCCGACCGCGTAGCCGCCTGTCCTGCCGATCAGGTCTTGACCATCGACGCCTGGGATCAGTCCTGAATGTTCTTGGAGACCACTACGTTATGAGCCGCAGCCGCCGCAAAACACCCATCGTCGGGCACACGACCTGCGGCAGCGAGCGCGAGGACAAGAAGCTCTGGCATCAGCGCTGGCGCACCCGTGAGCGCACGGCGCTGACCAGCGCGTCGCCCGAAGCCCTGAGCGCCCATCTGCCCCTGCTGGAAAACCAGGCCAGCAGCGTCTGGTCGATGGGCAAGGATGGCCGCTCCTACTGGCCCGTCAAGCGCCAGGCCGCCACGGCGGATCGCATCGCCAATCACAAGGGACGCAACCCGCAAGAACGCGCCTCCCTGAAAAAGCGCCTGCTTACACTGTGATTCCTTCAAAATATCTCAACGAAATTTCCCGACACCTGTTTAAGCTATCTTGCTGATATTTCTGTTTTTCGATTTTTGCCGGCGCGATGCCGGCGACGTTGGCCAGCTGCCCCGGGCGCGATACTGAGATCAGTTTCTTTGAACAAAAAAACCGCCTTTTGGCGGTCAGTATTCAGTAGCGGGGTTAGAGGGCCAGTCGTGTAAAAAACCACGTTAGCCGACTATTTATTTGAATAACATAATATTTTAACTGATATGCCAGCGTTCATCCTGACTTATCTGAACAGGGCTCCGCCTGTAAAATGTGAAAGATAGAAAGGTAATTATTTATAATAAAATTAAATAATTTCAATTTTCTCTTCAGAATATACACTGACAGTGTGAAAAAACCCCCGTTATCACGGGGATTTTCCTGTAGATAATACGTTACCTGACTTGCTTAGAAGGCGCAAAGCGCAGTATCAAAATACCGGCCAGAGCGGCCAGTATGGACCCTGCCAGAACCCCCACCTTGACCTCATCAACGAGCAGAGGGCTGCCTGTAAAGGCCAGATTGCCGATAAACAGGCTCATGGTAAAACCAATCCCACACAGTACCGAGACACCATAAACCTGTAACCAGGTACTTTTCTCTGGTCGTTTCGCCAGGCCCAGGCTGACGGCCAGTAGCGACAGGCCAAAGATACCTGCCTGTTTACCCAAAAACAGGCCCAGCGCCACGCCTACCGGAACCGGCGACAACAGGTCATTCATCGTCATGCCCGACAACGCGACGCCCGCATTGGCGAAGCCAAACAGCGGCAGTATCATAAACGTGACCCAGGGGTTGATGGCATGCTCAAGCCTGTCCAGAGGCACTTCATCAGCCGCATTCCTGGTTCGCAGCGGGATAAAGAACGCCAGCAGGATACCCGCGACGGTGGCATGCACGCCTGACTGAAGCATGAAAAACCACAGTACTCCCCCCGTCAGCAGATAGGGCAGCAGGCGCGTCACGCCGGCACGGTTCAGGCTAAACAGCAGAGCAACCATTGCCGCTGCACCACCCAGCATCAGAAGCGAAATGTTGCTGGTATAGAAGAGCGCGATGATAGCCACCGCCCCCATGTCATCCAGAATAGCCAGCGCCGACAGGAAAATTTTTAGCGAGACTGGCACACGACTGCCCAGTAAGGCGAGTACACCGAGCGCAAAAGCAATATCCGTGGCCGCCGGGATGGCCCAGCCGGAAAGGGTTTCGTCATGACCGGCATTAAACCCCACGTAAATCAGGGCAGGTACGGCCAGACCACCCAGTGCGGCAAAGCCCGGCAACGCACGCTGGCTCCAGGTGGCTAACTGGCCGGTGACAAGCTCACGCTTGATTTCCAGCCCGACCATCATAAAGAATACGGCCATCAGGGCATCGTTTATCCAGTGCTCAACGGACAGGCCTGCTGTTTTGTATTTCAGGAGTGTTTCATAACCTTCCCTGAGGGGCGAATTGGCCACGATGATAGCGGCTGCCGAAGCAATAATAAGCACAATACCGCCCGCTACAGGTGAACTGAAAAAATTAGAAACGGGCTTGATAACTTTTCTGGTTAATCCGATTGGGTTTTCTGTCACTTAATCTCCCCCTGAGATGTTGACTTACGAATTGTGAATCAGGCAACCCAGAGACTGTGCACTCCAAAAATGCAATGCACAGCCTGATTGACTGATGTAAGAAATTTAGATAATTAAATTAATAAGTTAAATTCGGTCGGTCTGTGGTTACATTTTATCATGCACCGTCAGGTAAATGGCCGCCTTCAGGTAAATTATCGTAAAGCGAAGCCTTGGCGGGGCTAGGGTGCGTTTCCATTCTGAGAAATTTGCTCAGTCTGTTTCCAGAACATGGCTGAAATTTACTATCCGCCGCGTGTCAGTAAATAGTATCTGTCAGTAAGAGCTGGCAACGTAAACTGACACGGGTAGTGATGGAAAATGATTACACAGGACACCGTTTGCAGACAGATGCTGCTCTGAGCCGCATTATCCTGAAAAGCCTGAACAGCAGCTGATGGATAATTATCCGTCCATGCCGGTGACGAATGGCTGTCAGAAAAGACATACCACAGGTCAAAATGGCGCATTTCGTTAACACTGAGGCCAGAAGTTTTGGGCTGGATATATTTATTGCTTGCCGGATGCTGTGAGATCTTTTACGCGGCGGCCATTCCGCGGACCGACGGGTTCACCCGGTTATGGCCGGGGTCGGTTCCGGCTGAGGGCGAAATGACACCCTAAGCGTTAGCTCTGTGTCGT
>NZ_JAPUEW010000003.1:0-30697 GCF_027492335.1 Klebsiella sp.
TAAGGCCTTTGAATAAGACAAAAGGCTGCCTCATCGCTAACTTTGCAACAGTGCCCTATTTTCATCTTGATGAGCGAGATCTTGCCTTCATTAACCAGCGACGGGGAAGGCATAACCGGCTGGGAATTGCGCTTCAGCTCACCACCGCCCGTTTTCTGGGCACCTTTCTGACAGATTTAACCCGGGTTCTGCCGGGTGTTCAGCAATTTGTCGCGGTGCAGCTTAATATCCGCCGTCCGGAAGTCCTTTCCCGCTACGCAGAACGGGATACCACCCTCAGAGAGCATACTGCGCTGATTAAGGAATATTACGGTTACCATGAATTTGGCGATTTCCCCTGGTCTTTCCGCCTGAAGCGCCTGCTATACACCCGTGCATGGCTCAGTAATGAGCGACCCGGCCTGATGTTTGATTTTGCCACCGCCTGGTTGCTTCAGAATAAGGTCCTGCTGCCCGGAGCAACCACACTTGTACGTCTCGTCAGTGAAATACGTGAACGGGCAAATCAGCAACTTTGGAAGAAACTGGCCGCGTTGCCGGACAGCTGGCAGACCGCCCGCGTGACTGAGCTGCTGGACATTCCTGAGGGGCAGCGAATTTCACCGCTGGAGCAACTGAAAAAGGGACCTGTCACCGTCAGCGGTCCGGCATTTACCGAAGCGCTGGAGCGGTATATCCGGCTGCGAAACCTGGAGTTTTCCCGACTGAGTTTTACCGGTCTGCCCGCTATACAACTACGTAATCTGGCCCGTTACGCAGGCATGGCGTCGGTAAAATATATCGCGCGAATGCCACAGCAGAGAAAGCTGGCCGTACTCACCGCATTCGTTAAAGCACAGGAGACTGCGGCGCTGGATGAAGCCGTTGATGTGCTCGATATGCTTATACTGGATATCACTCGTGCGGCGAAGAAAACGGGGCAGAAAAAACGGCTCAGGACGCTGAAAGATCTTGACCGTGCTGCGCTACTGCTGGCGCAGGCATGTTCATTGTTGCTAGCTGAGCAGGCTGACGATGCTGAACTGAGGGAGACCATATTCAGCAGCATACCGAAAAGTAGGCTGGCAGAATCCGTCAGCAAGGTAAATGAGCTGGCCCGGCCTCAGAACAACAATTTCCATGACGAAATGGTGGAACAGTACGGGCGGGTAAAGCGTTTTCTTCCGGCGGTATTGCGCGACCTGCATTTCCAGGCAGCGCCAGCCGGAGAACATACGCTGTCCGCCATTCATTATCTGACCGAACTGAACGGCTCGAAAAAGCGCATCCTGGACGATGCGCCTGAACATATTATTACCGGCCCCTGGAAACGCCTGGTATACGATGCGGAGGGCCGGATACAGCGTGCCGGTTACTCGCTTTGTCTGCTGGAGCGCCTTCAGGATGCACTACGCCGACGGGACATCTGGCTCGAAAACAGCGATCGCTGGGGAAATCCCCGCGAGAAGCTGTTGCAGGGGGAAGAATGGCAGGTTCAGCGGGTCCCCATCTGTCGGGCGCTGGGATATCCCACTGATGGACATAAAGGCGTGCAACAGCTGGCGGTCCAACTGGATAAAACCTGGAAAGCCGTCGCATCTCGCTTTGAAGGAAATGCGGAGGTTAATATCTGCCATGACGGTAAATATCCTTCCCTGACTATCAGCAGCCTGGAGAAACTGGAGGAGCCACCATCGTTGCATCGTCTCAACAGTCGGGTAAGGCAGCTACTCCCGCCGGTAGATTTGACGGAACTGTTGCTTGAGATAGATGCCAGAACGGGCTTTACACGTGAGTTTACGCATGTCAGTGAATCCGGGGCCCGGGCGCAGGATCTGCACATCAGCCTGTGCGCGGTCCTGATGGCTGAGGCTTGCAATATCGGGCTGGAACCGCTGATAAAGCACAATATACCGGCGCTGACGCGCCACCGGCTCAGTTGGGTGAAACAGAATTACCTCCGGGCAGAAACGCTGGTCAGCGCCAATGTCCGCCTGGTTGATTTTCAGTCCACACTGGAGCTTGCTGGCCGCTGGGGTGGCGGCGAAGTGGCTTCAGCTGACGGCATGCGCTTTGTCACGCCGGTGAAAACCGTCAATTCAGGACCTAACAGAAAATATTTTGGTTCCGGACGTGGCATCACCTGGTACAACTTCGTCTCTGATCAGTATTCTGGATTCCACGGCATCGTTGTTCCCGGCACATTACGTGATTCCATTTTTGTGCTGGAAGGCCTTCTGGAGCAGCAGACAGGGCTGAATCCGGTTGAGATCATGACAGACACAGCCGGTACCAGCGACATTATTTTTGGCCTCTTCTGGCTGCTGGGATACCAGTTTTCTCCTCGGCTTGCCGATGCCGGTGAAGCAGTATTCTGGCGGGTGGATAAATCGGCAAATTACGGTGCACTAGACGAACTGGCTCGTGGTTGTGCCGATCTGTCGAAAGCCGAGTATCAGTGGGATGAGATGATGCGAGCCGCCGGTTCGCTGAAACTGGGTACCATTCATGCTTCAGAACTCATTCGCTCTTTGCTGAAAAGCTCGCGCCCATCAGGGTTGGCACAGGCGATCATGGAAGTGGGGCGCGTCAACAAGACGCTGTACCTTCTAAATTATATTGATGATGAAGATTATCGTCGGCGGATCCTGACGCAGCTAAACCGGGGAGAAGGCCGCCATGCTGTGGCGAGGGCGATCTGCTACGGGCAGCGCGGTGAGATCAGAAAGCGCTATCGTGAAGGTCAGGAAGATCAACTGGGTGCACTGGGCCTCGTCACTAACGCAGTGGTACTGTGGAACACACTTTATATGCAGGAAGCCCTGAGCTGGATGCGCAGGAATGGAGAAGAAACCGGGGGTGAAGATATCGTCCGGTTATCCCCACTGATGCACGGGCATATCAATATGCTGGGGCATTATACGTTCACGCTACCGGAGGATATTTTGAAGGGGGAACTGAGAGAATTAAATTTTAATTTAAACAATGAATTACCTTCTTAGCGTACGTTTTCGTTCCATTGGCCCTCAAACCCCGTGTATAGCGGGTGTCACAGGCACTACGCAGAGGTTGCGCAACGTTTCCGGCAGGGCGGATTCAGGTACAAGGGCGACGCCCATCTCTTCCTAAAAAAGGTTCTTAGTGGCAATTAACGTCTAAAAGGAACTATCTGGATATTTTTAGCATCAACAACTGCCCCCGTTGCTGAGATAAAAGCGCTGTATACTAATTCCCCTTTCTCCTTATCAACTAAAGAAATATGCGGCTCATCGTGCAATAGGTTTTTATGCCCCCATTCCATTATGGAAAAAAGGATCGGCGCCAAACTGCGGCTTTTTGGCGTGAGTACATACTCATAGCGCTCACGTGAGCCTTCTTCTTGATAGGGGATTTTGCAAAGTAAATCGAGCTCAGTCATTTTTTTTAATCGGTTTGCCAATGTCTGCTTCGTCATTTTTGTATGAGAACGCATCGTTTCAAAGCGAGTAACCCCGTAAAAAACCTCCCTTAGGATCAACAACACCCATTGATCTCCAAGTAGTTCCGCCGCCGCTGCTAGCCCGCAAAGCTCAGGTGACAAGTAGGGTAATGAATTATCTTTTGACATGTGTTCTTTTGCCTTCTACCATAAGTATGATTTTTAGACCCAGATATTTAAGGAGAATAATATGCCTTTCGTAAATGTGCAAACCATTAAAGGAATTATGAGTTCGGAACAAAAAAATGAGCTGTTACGTCGTATGACTGACCTCATTGTTGAAATTGAGGGGAAAGGTGATCCGGAGTTTCGGCGTTCGGTATGGATCCGGATTGATGAGCATGAGCCTGAGCAGTGGAGTCTGGGAGGAATGCAACCCACATCTCAAATGATTGCTGCAAAATTTGCACCGCCACAGCAGTCCTGACTCACATGTCGTCGTTTTTACTAAAATCACCACTGCGACATTCAATATAAAGATTTAAATTGCGATCAATTCGCGGACTATATCCATGTCCGCTCCTTTTTTACTTTCTTTCGGTTAACGGTTTCAGCTATTAATCAAACCAACAGGCCAAATGCATAAAAAAACAAAGCGCATAATCCCAGTGCAAAAAAAACGCCATACTGCTCCCTGATTCTTTACATTCCCGACCGCGCGGTTTGTTACCCAATATCGACGGAATATATTTAATCTGGATGCCATCGAAAAGCTATGCAAATACTTTGCCAGTGTGGGCGCTGATTTTGATGTTGAGCTGGTTGAAATGGACGACGAGCGAGATCACGCGCATCTGCTGATTAACTCCTCCCAAAGCGGCTATCAGCAAGCTAACAGCTTGAAAGGGGGTTAGCCGTCGCAAGATCAAATGACACGACCCGAATGGCATAAACCCGTGTGGAAATCAGACGCGCTCTGGCCACCGCCTTACTGCGTTGGAAGTGATGAGCAAATAATAAATTGAAGAGCCAAATCGCCTTCACTGGCGTCCTGTCGGAGGCTCCGCTTTGCATCCCGTGCTTAAAAGGAAGGGGCTTTCCGCGAACTGCCTGAGTACTGAGTATACTGAGAGGCCGTCAAAAAAATCCGAAAAAATTCTAGCATAGAGTTCTTGCCGTTTCCAGAGTATCCGCACGCCCCATCAACCAGTTATAAATGCTATTGAATGCGTGGTTAAAAGGTTTTTTATTCTACTCAGATGGCCTGTTTTCATTTTTTTGTATGAGATTCGAGTGGTGTTGCCATTAAGGGTGCTGCCCCTCTGATAATAACTTAAAAATAAGTTTTTCAATTCATAAAGAAATGAGTACTTACTCACAGAAAGAAAATCAGGAGTAATTATTCTGGAGTCAGATAATACAAAAAGCGTACGGCGCATTTAATTCACTTTTCAGGAGGTTAATCGCTCTATATTTGTGGACGACCGACATGTCTTAAGGCTCTGGAATAACGTGTTGATATTTCGATGCGCAGCATTGCAGCGGAATATTACCGGATCAATAAAGCAGAAAGAGGCGTTTTAATTCTTTCCGCAGGATGATAGTAGGGTGACTGACATGTCTGATTATAATGAAAAAAGTGCGATTTCAGCACTGCTCGCAGGTCATTGTTCCGATCCATTCTCTGTGCTTGGCATGCACTCAACCGCTGCTGGTCTGGAAGTGCGCGCATTATTACCCGATGCCACCGAGGTATGGGTGATTGAGCCGAAAACCGGGCGTAAAGCTGGCAAGCTCGAATGCCTCGATTCACGCGGATTCTTTAGCGGCGTTCTGCCGCGGCGAAAAAATGCTTTTCGTTACCAGCTGGCGGTCACCTGGCACGGCCAGCAAAACCTGATTGACGACCCTTATCGCTTTGGCCCGCTGCTGCAGGAGCTTGATGCCTGGCTGCTCGCCGAAGGAACCCATCTACGGCCCTACGAAACCCTGGGCGCCCATGCCGACATCATGGACGGGGTGACCGGGACGCGCTTTTCCGTCTGGGCGCCGAACGCCCGTCGGGTGTCGGTGGTCGGTCAGTTCAACTACTGGGATGGCCGTCGCCACCCGATGCGCCTGCGCAAAGAGTCTGGCATCTGGGAGCTGTTTGTTCCCGGCGCGCACAACGGCCAGCTGTATAAGTTCGAGCTGATTGACGCCCACGGGCACCTGCGGGTGAAATCCGACCCTTATGCTTTTGAAGCGCAGATGCGCCCGGAAACCGCCTCGCTGATCTGCGGCCTGCCGGAGAAAGTTGAGCAACCGCCGGCCCGTAAGCAGGCCAACCAGTTTGATGCACCGATTTCGATTTATGAAGTCCACCTCGGCTCCTGGCGTCGTCATACCGATAACCATTTCTGGCTGAGCTACCGCGAACTGGCCGATCGGCTGGTGCCCTACGTGAAGTGGATGGGCTTCACCCATCTCGAGCTGCTGCCGGTTAACGAACATCCGTTCGACGGCAGCTGGGGCTATCAGCCCACCGGGCTGTACGCGCCGACCCGTCGCTTTGGTACCCGGGAAGATTTCCGCTACTTCCTCCACGCCGCGCACGCCGCGGGCCTGAACGTGATCCTCGACTGGGTGCCGGGCCACTTCCCGGCCGATGACTTCGCCCTGGCGTTGTTTGACGGCACCGCGCTGTATGAACACAGCGACCCGCGCGAAGGCTATCACCAGGACTGGAACACGCTGATCTATAACTACGGCCGCCGTGAAGTCAGTAACTTCCTGGTGGGTAACGCGCTGTACTGGATCGAGCGCTTCGGCATCGATGCGCTGCGGGTGGATGCGGTGGCGTCGATGATCTACCGCGACTACAGCCGCAAGCAGGGTGAGTGGGTGCCCAACGAGTACGGCGGCCGGGAAAATCTCGAAGCGATCGAGTTCCTGCGCAATACCAACCGGGTGCTGGGCGAGCAGACGCCGGGGGCAGTGACGATGGCGGAGGAGTCCACCGATTTTGCCGGTGTCTCGCGCCCTGCGTCGACGGGCGGCCTCGGCTTCTGGTTCAAATGGAACCTCGGCTGGATGCACGACACCCTCGACTATATGCAACTCGACCCGGTCCATCGTCGGCATCATCACGACAAGATGACCTTCGGGATACTCTACAACTACACCGAAAACTTCGTCCTGCCGCTGTCGCATGATGAAGTGGTCCACGGTAAAAAATCGCTTCTTGACCGCATGCCCGGCGATGCCTGGCAGAAGTTCGCCAACCTGCGCGCCTACTACGGCTGGATGTTCGCCTTCCCGGGGAAAAAACTGCTGTTTATGGGCAATGAATTCGCCCAGGGACGGGAGTGGAACCACGACGCCAGCCTCGACTGGCATCTGCTGGAAGGGGACGACAACTGGCATCACGGGGTGCAGCGTCTGGTGCGCGATCTGAACCATACCTATCGTCATCATAAGGCGCTGCACGAACTGGATTTTGACCCGTACGGCTTTGAGTGGCTGGTTGTCGATGATCACGAACGGTCGGTATTTATCTTTGTCCGTCGCGATAAAGCCGGGAACGAGATAATCGTTGCCAGCAACTTCACGCCGGTGCCGCGTCACGGCTATCGCTTCGGGGTTAATCAGCCGGGGCGCTGGCGTGAAGAGCTGAACACCGACTCGATGCACTACCACGGGAGCAATACCGGCAACGGCGGCGGCGTGGCAAGCGAGGCGATCGCCAGCCACGGTCGGGAGCATTCGCTGTCGGTGACGCTGCCGCCGCTGGCGACAATCTGGCTGGTGCGGGAGTCTGCTGGTCAATAAAACACGCAGTCGATCTATTGCAGTTTACTTATTACCGGAGGTGATCACTTCTGAATTCATTTGCAGAAGAGTGAGGCTTTTTCTTCATTATTTTCTTTTATGGCTTTTATTAAATAGCAGGACATAATTATGAGTAAAATTGAATATACTGACAACGTAATGCTGTCGCGCCAGTTACCGCTTAAATCCGTGGCCCTGATCCTCGCCGGCGGGCGCGGAACCCGATTAAAAGACCTGACCACTATTCGCGCAAAACCTGCGGTGCATTTTGGCGGTAAATTCAGAATTATTGATTTTGCCTTATCAAATTGTATTAACTCAGGAATAAGACGTATTGGGGTTATTACACAATATCAGTCGCATTCACTGGTGCAGCATATTCAACGCGGTTGGGCATTCTTTAACGAAGAAATGAATGAGTTCGTGGATTTATTACCGGCACAGCAGCGGGTGCATGGGGAGAACTGGTATCGGGGGACGGCGGATGCTGTGACCCAGAACCTGGATATTATCCGCCGCTATGATGCGGAATATGTCGTTATTCTGGCCGGGGACCATATCTATAAACAAGATTATTCGCGGATGCTGCTTGATCACGTTGAAAAAGGGGCGCGCTGCACCGTGGCCTGCATGCCGGTCCCGGTTGAAGAGGCAAACGCGTTTGGCGTCATGGCCGTGGATGAGAATGAAAAAATCATTGAATTTGTTGAAAAACCGGCTAATCCACCCACCATGCCTGGCGATGAAACCCGCTCGCTTGCCAGTATGGGCATTTATGTGTTTGATGCGGAATATCTCTACCAGCTGCTGGCAGAAGACGATCGGGATGAAGGCTCCAGCCATGATTTTGGCAAAGATATTATTCCCAAAATAACGGCGGCAGGTGAAGCGTATGCGCATCCGTTCCCGCGCTCCTGCGTACAGTCCGATAATAATGCCGAGCCATACTGGCGCGATGTCGGGACACTGGAGGCGTACTGGAAAGCGAATCTGGATTTAGCCTCTGTGGTACCTGAACTGGATGTTTATGATCGTAACTGGCCTATCCGGACTTATGTCGAGTCGCTACCCAGCGCTAAATTTGTTCAGGACCGTTCCGGCAGTCATGGCATGACCATGAATTCTCTGGTATCCGGCGGCTGTATTATTTCCGGCTCGGTGGTGGTGCAGTCGGTTTTATTCTCCAAAGTTCGCATTAACTCGTTTTGTAATATTGATTCGTCGGTTTTATTACCGGGCGTCTGGGTCGGTCGCTCCTGCCGGATAAGACGCTGCGTGATCGACAGGGGATGTGTTATTCCGGAGGGAATGGTGATTGGCGAAAATGCCGTTGAGGATGCGCAGCGTTTTTATCGTTCGGAAGAGGGGATCATCCTCGTTACCCAGGAAATGCTGAACCGACTTGAACTATGAAGCCGTTGGCGGAAATAAAAGCTGCCGCAGCTGTGATTGCCGTCATTGGCATCGCGTCGCCTTCATGCCTGAATAATTAAGGAGCATCCATGCGAGTTTTACATGTAGGAGCGGAGATGTTCCCTCTGTTGAAAACGGGGGGGCTGGCTGATGTGACCGGTGCTCTCCCGGCGGCGCAAATAGCCGAGGGCGTGGATACCCGCGTGCTGCTGCCGGGGTTTCCCGCGATCCGCGACGGAGTAGGGGAACCGCAGGTGGTGGCCAGCAGGGAGACCTTCGCCGGGCCGATGACGCTGTTGTTTGGCGACTTTAACGGCGTGGGCATCTATCTGATTGATGCCCCGCATCTCTATGACCGACCGGGTAATCCTTATCATGACCCGCAGATGCAGGATTATCCCGATAACGTCCTGCGTTTCGCGCTGTTGAGTTGGGTCGCGGCTGAGCTTGCTGGCGGTCTGGATCCGTTCTGGCGGCCTGAAATCGTCCACGCCCATGACTGGCATGCGGGCCTCACGCCGGCTTATCTGGCCGCCCGCGGCAACCCCGCCAGGTCAGTGTTTACGGTGCACAACATTGCCTATCAGGGCTTGTTCCTCGCCCGGCATATGGCGGAGATCGCTTTACCGTGGTCATTCTTCCAGATGCATGGGGTGGAGTTTAAAGGACAGATCTCCTTCCTTAAGGCGGGCCTCTATTTCGCTGACCATATCACCACCGTCAGCCCGACGTATGCCCGTGAAATTACCGAACCGCAGTACGCGTTCGGTCTGGAAGAGTTGCTGCGGCAACGTCAGCGGGAAGGGCGACTGTCGGGGATCCTTAACGGCGTCGACGAAAGCATCTGGGATCCGCGCCGCGATCCGCTGCTGGCTGCGCCTTACGACCGGAACTCGCTGGCTGAGAAAGCGAAGAACAAGCAGCAGCTGCAGACGACGCTGGGGCTGAAGGAGGACGGCCGGGCGCTGTTGTTCACCGTCGTGAGCCGGCTCACCAGCCAGAAGGGGCTGGATCTGCTCCTTGGCGCACTGCCGGGAATCATTGCGCAGGGAGGGCAGCTGGCGCTACTGGGATCCGGCGACCCGGATTTGCAGGCCCGTTTTCTTGCCGCTGCGGCGCAATACTCCGGGCAGGTGAGTATCCGGATCGGTTACGACGAGGCGCTGTCGCATCAGATGATTGGCGGCGCCGACGTCATCCTGGTGCCCAGCCGTTTTGAACCCTGCGGTCTGACCCAGCTCTATGGCCTTCGCTACGGCACATTGCCGCTGGTTCGTCGCACCGGCGGACTGGCGGATACCGTCGCCGACTGTTCGCTCGAAAACCTTGCTGACGGGATCGCGAGCGGATTTGTGTTTACCGACAGCGAGACTGAATCACTATTACATGCCATCCACCGGGCCTTTGTCCTGTGGTCCCGTCCATCGCTGTGGCGGTACGTGCAACGTCAGGCAATGAGCATGGATTTTAGCTGGCAAATTGCCGCTAAGTCTTTCCACCAGTTGTATCAGCGTATTATTTAATTGCTACGGATAAGAAAAATGGAACCACGCTTAAGTTATATTTCACCCAGTCTGAATGAAGAAGCGCTACAGCATGCTATCGCTTATAAGCTCATGTTTATTCTTGGTAAAGATCCCTCACTTGCCAATAAACATGAATGGCTCAACGCCACGCTGTTCGCCGTTCGCGATCGGCTGGTAGAACGTTGGCTGCGGGCGCATCGGGCGCGGATCTCGCAGCAGGCCCGGCAGGTTTATTATCTGTCGATGGAGTTTCTCATCGGCCGAACCCTCTCTAATGCCTTACTGTCGCTGGGCATCTATGAGGATGTGAAAACGGCTCTGGCAGGGATGGGGCTGGATCTGGAAGAGCTGATTGATGAGGAGAACGATCCGGGGCTGGGCAACGGCGGTCTCGGTCGTCTGGCGGCCTGTTTTCTCGATTCCCTGGCCACACTGGGGCTGCCAGGCCGCGGCTATGGTATCCGCTACGACTACGGTATGTTCAAGCAAAACATCATCGACGGCCGGCAGATGGAGTCACCGGACTACTGGCTGGAGTACGGTAACCCGTGGGAATTCGAGCGCCATAAAACCCGCTATACCGTGCGCTTTGGCGGACGTGTTCAACATGAGGGCAAAAACTCACGCTGGCTGGAAACCGAAGAAATTATTGCCGTGGCCTACGATCAGATTATCCCGGGTTATGACACCGATGCCACCAACACCCTGCGTTTGTGGAGTGCCCAGGCCAGCAGTGAAATTAATCTCGGTAAATTTAACCAGGGGGACTATTTCGCCGCCGTGGAGGATAAGAACCACTCTGAGAACGTTTCCCGCGTGCTTTACCCGGACGACTCGACCTATTCCGGGCGTGAACTGCGCCTGCGTCAGGAGTATTTCCTTGTTTCGGCGACGGTACAGGACATCCTCACCCGTCATTACCAGCTGTATCAAACCTATGACAACCTGGCGGATAAAATTGCTATCCACCTCAATGACACCCATCCGGTGCTGTCGATCCCGGAGCTGATGCGTCTGCTGATTGACGAACACCGCTTCAGCTGGGATGACGCGTTTGAGGTGACCTGTCGGGTCTTCTCCTACACCAACCATACCCTGATGAGCGAAGCGCTGGAGACCTGGCCTGTCGATATGCTGGGGAAAATCCTGCCGCGCCATTTGCAGATTATCTTCGAGATTAATGACTATTTTCTGAAAACGATGCAGGAGCACTATCCCGATGATATGGCGTTGCTGAGCCGGACCTCGATTATTGATGAGTCCAATGGTCGCCGCGTGCGGATGGCCTGGCTGGCGGTAGTGGTCAGTCACAAGGTTAACGGCGTGTCGGAACTGCACTCCCGGCTGATGGTGGAGTCGCTATTTGCCGATTTCGCCAAAATCTTTCCGCGACGCTTCACCAACGTCACCAACGGTGTCACGCCGCGCCGCTGGCTGGCGGCCGCTAATCCGTCCCTTTCCGGGGTTCTGGACCGTTATATTGGCCAGACCTGGCGCACAGATTTAAGTCAGCTGAGTGAACTGGGGGAATATCAGGATTATCCGCTGGTTAACCAGGCCGTCAGCGAAGCCAAACTGGCGAATAAACAGCGGCTGGCCGATTATATTGCCCGCCAGCTGGGGGTGGTGGTTAATCCGAAGGCGCTGTTTGATGTGCAAATTAAGCGCATTCACGAATACAAACGCCAGCTGATGAATGTGCTGCACGTGATCACCCGCTATAACCGTATCAAGGCTGACCCGCAGGCCGACTGGGTGCCGCGAGTGGTGATTTTCGCCGGCAAAGCCGCATCCGCTTACCACACGGCAAAACAGATAATCCATCTGATTAACGATGTAGCCAAAGTCATCAACAGCGATCCGCAGATCGGCGACAAGTTAAAGGTGGTGTTCATTCCCAACTACAGCGTCAGTCTGGCGCAGACCATCATTCCGGCCGCGGATCTTTCTGAGCAGATTTCGCTGGCAGGGACCGAAGCCTCCGGGACCAGTAACATGAAATTCGCCCTCAACGGCGCGCTGACCATTGGCACGCTGGACGGCGCCAACGTTGAAATGCTGGAGCACGTGGGGGAGGAGAATATCTTTATCTTCGGTAATACCGCCGAACAGGTTGAGGCGCTGCGCAGCAACGGCTACCAGCCGCATGATTACTACGACCATGATGAAGAGTTGCGCCAGGCGCTGACCCAGATGGGGACCGGGGTGTTCAGCCCACAGGAGCCGGACCGCTATCGCGGTCTGCTGGATTCGCTGATTAACTTTGGCGACCACTATCAGGTTCTGGCCGATTACCGCAGCTATGTTGACTGTCAGGACAGGGTGGATGCGCTCTACCGAACCCCGGAAGAGTGGACTGCCAAAACAATGCACAACATTACCAACATGGGCTATTTCTCATCGGACCGTACGGTGCGGGAGTATGCGCAAAAGATCTGGTATATCGACAAAACGCAGCTCTAGGCCACATTCACGCCCCCGGGAGCGCCGGGGGAAAGGGGGCGCCATCGGTGAGCGACCCAGCAGGAACACATTAATAAGCCTGACGGATATGACAGGAGAGAAAAATGACGGACAGTAAACGCGCAGGGGAGCCTGCGCAACAAAGTGATTTGATTAACGTCGCTCAGCTGACCGCGCAGTACTACGTACTGAAGCCGGAAGCGGGCAACGCGGAGCATGCGGTGAAGTTTGGCACCTCTGGCCATCGTGGCAGCGCAGGGCGCCATAACTTCAATGAGCAGCATATTCTGGCGATCGCTCAGGCGATTGCGGAAGACCGCGCGAAGAACGGGATTACCGGTCCCTGCTACGTAGGTAAAGATACCCACGCGCTCTCCGAACCGGCCTTTATTTCGGTTCTTGAAGTGCTGGCAGCCAACGGCGTTGATGTTATCGTGCAGGAAAACAACGGTTTTACCCCGACGCCGGCCATTTCCAATGCCATCCTGGTGCACAACAAAAAAGGCGGTCCGCTGGCGGACGGCATCGTGATTACGCCGTCGCATAACCCGCCGGAAGATGGCGGTATCAAGTACAACCCGCCGAACGGCGGCCCGGCGGATACCAACGTCACCAAAGTGGTCGAGAATCGCGCTAACGAACTGCTGGCCTCGGGTCTGCAGGGCGTCAGGCGCCTCTCCCTCGACGCGGCACTGGCATCCGGTCATGTCAAAGAGCAGGATCTGGTGCAGCCGTTTATTGAAGGACTGGCGGATATCGTCGACATGGCGGCGATTCAGAAAGCCGGCCTCAGGCTCGGGGTCGATCCGCTGGGCGGGTCCGGTATCGAATACTGGAAGCGTATCGCCGGGCACTACAAGCTCGATCTGACCATCGTCAACGATCACGTCGATCAAACCTTCCGCTTTATGCACCTTGATAAAGACGGCGCCATTCGCATGGACTGCTCTTCGGAGTGCGCGATGGCAGGGCTGCTGGCGCTGCGCGATAAGTTCGATCTGGCGTTCGCTAACGATCCGGATTATGACCGTCACGGCATCGTCACGCCGGCAGGTCTGATGAACCCGAACCACTATCTGGCGGTGGCGATTAACTACCTGTTCCGGCATCGTCCGCAGTGGGGCCAGGATGTCGCCGTCGGTAAGACGCTGGTCTCCTCGGCGATGATCGATCGCGTGGTGAACGACCTCGGCCGTAAGCTGGTGGAAGTGCCGGTGGGCTTTAAATGGTTTGTTGACGGTCTGTTCGACGGCAGCTTCGGCTTCGGCGGCGAAGAGAGCGCGGGCGCCTCGTTCCTGCGTTTTGACGGAACCCCGTGGTCGACCGACAAAGACGGGATCATCATGTGCCTGCTGGCGGCAGAAATCACCGCCGTCACCGGTAAAAACCCGCAGGAGCACTACGACGAGCTGGCCGCCCGCTTCGGCGCGCCAAGCTATAACCGTCTGCAGGCTTCGGCCACTTCCGCACAGAAAGCGGCGCTGTCGAAGCTGTCGCCGGAAATGGTCAGCGCCAGCCAGCTGGCCGGCGACCCGATCACCGCACGTCTGACCGCCGCGCCGGGCAACGGCGCATCGATTGGTGGTCTGAAAGTGATGACCGACAACGGCTGGTTCGCCGCACGTCCGTCAGGTACGGAAGACGCTTACAAGATCTACTGCGAGAGCTTCCTCGGTGAAGCACATCGTAAGCAGATCGAGAAAGAAGCGGTGGAAATCGTAAATAGCGTGCTAGCAGCGCACCATTAGAGCAACTGACGTACTCCGGGGAGCCGGGGTACGTCACAGTTAACCGGCGATGAAATTCACTTCTACGCCGACACCAGTCCAGGCGTCACTTTGTCAGAACGTAAGGAACGGTACGATTCGCAAAAGGTTATTGCTGCGGGGACTCTATGAATATCTATGTTGTTACCAATAATAATTTCATGCTTGAAGGTCTGAAATGTATGTTTAGCGACAACAGCCTCTCCGTCAACAGGGTTTTATTTTCCCGGATCACCGAAATTGCTTTCAGCAACAGCGATGTGGTGATTGTGGAGTCAGAGCTGAAAACCTGCGATGCCGGGCGTCTCAAACACCTGCACATTTCACCAGTCAATATCATCTTTTTATTAAAACCGCGGTCAGGAATGAGGGGGGCAGATCGCGAAGCGGTATTCATTGATACCGAATTAACAGGTAATGAATATCTCATGATAAGGCAGGTTTTTAAAAAAATGCGGATTCATCTGAAGAGGGAAAAGTTGGCGTTTACCAAAAGAGAAGCGCATATCATCCATCTGATTTTAAATGGCTACTCGCTGGTGGAAATTTCCCGCCGCCTGCTAATCTCCATAAAAACGGTTCAGTCTTATGTCAATATTATTTTGCATAAACTGAATGCCACAAAAATAAGTGAAATATACCGTTGTAAAAGCCTCATCATTGACAGCTTTGTCAGGAAAAATTTGCATCTTCAATGAGATATGGATTTTTCCTGATACACTATCCATCGATAAACGACAAAGAAAAAGGCAATGTCAGCGGCGACATTGCCTCGCGAATATTATAAGGTTTCGTTTTGCACCACACCACTGCGTGGGCCTGTATTACGTCCATTGCTCAGGAAGACCACGCCAAACAGCAGAATCACCGAGACGATGGCGGAGAACAGATAGAATATAGACTGGCCCCATGAATCTCCAGACAGTTGGTATCACTTAAGTTAGTGATAGTCTTAATACTAGTTTTTAGACTAGTCGTTGGAGTCCGAATGATTGATGTTTTAGGTCCAGAGAAGCGCAGACGGCGAAGTGTTCAGGAAAAAATCGCCATTGTTCAGCAGAGTTTTGAGCCCGGAATGACCGTGTCGCTGGTCGCCCGTCAGCATGGCGTTGCTGCCAGTCAGCTGTTCCTGTGGCGTAAGCAGTATCAGGAAGGCAGCCTTACAGCCGTTGCCGCAGGAGAACAGGTTGTGCCCGCGTCGGAGCTGGCATCTGCGATGAAGCAAATTAAAGAGCTGCAGCGCCTGTTGGGCAAGAAAACCATGGAAAACGAGCTGCTAAAAGAAGCCGTTGAATATGGCCGACAAAAAAAGTGGATAGCGCACGTGCCCTTGTTGCCGGAGGATGGCGAATAAGCCTTGTCAGTCGTTGCCTCCGGGTCTCACGTGCGCAACTGCATGCCATGGCCCGTCGGTCGAAGGACTGGCAGGATCGTCGGTGCAAGCGCAAGCCTGATGATACTGACGCGCTGGCCCGTATCCATACCGTTATCGGCGATCTGCCCACCTATGGTTATCGTCGGGTATGGGCACTGCTGCGCAGACAATCAGAAACTGACGACATGGCGGTGATCAATGCCAAACGCGTATACCGCATCATGCGTCAGAATGCGCTGCTGCTTGAGCGTAAACCGGAAATACCGCCATCGAAGCGGGCGCATACAGGGAAAGTGGCCGTTGGAGAAAGTAACCAGCGGTGGTGCTCTGACGGCTTCGAGTTCAGCTGTGATAACGGTGAAAAACTGCGGGTCACGTTCGCTCTGGACTGTTGCGATCGCGAGGCACTTTACTGGGCGGCCAGTAACGGTGGATATGACAGTGAAACCGTGCAGGACGTCATGCTGGGTGCCGTGGAGCGTCGCTTCGGTAACAGCCTGCCGACATCCCCAGTTGAGTGGCTGACAGACAACGGTTCAGCCTACCGTTCTTATCAGACGCGTCAGTTCGCCAGAATGGTAGGACTGGAGCCTAAACATACGGCGGTACGTAGCCCGGAAAGCAACGGGATGGCAGAGAGCTTCGTGAAAACGATGAAGCGCGATTACATCAGCATCATGCCGAAACCCGACGGGTTAACAGCGGTAAAGAACCTCGCGGAGGCCTTCGAACATTACAACGAATGGCATCCGCATAGTGCACTGGGGTATCGTTCGCCACGGGAATATCTGCGGCGGCGAACCAGTAATGGGTTAAGTGATAAAAAGTGTATGGAAATATAGGGGCCAATCCAGAATACAAAATGGTAGCCAAACGCATCAAACAACATCCCCACCGGGATCGATAACAACACGATACCCAGCGAGCTGGCGATCTGAAATCCTACAAGAAAGATGGTGGAAGATAAGCGAGAATCAAAGTTGGACACGCTGTATTTGAATACCGAGATCACAAACAGCGGTACTTCAATCGCATGAAATAGCTTAATCAGCGAGATGATGTAAGGGCTTTCTGAGGTTGCTGACACCAGAATGCGACAGATCATGATCATGCCTCCTGCAATCAGCGCTTTTTTCGCTCCCACCTTGTTTACAAAGAAGGGGATGACGGCCATTCCGATGGCTTCCAGCAAGAATAACTACCATAGTGCCTGCTACAGCGGCTAAGAAAAAAGTGGTGAAGAATGCGCATCCGACTACCAGTAACAATCCAATCAGTTCAAATATCATATTCATGATTGCGCTCCAGGTGAGATAACTGCGAACAGACTGATGCTGGCTGTATTATTTAACATATTTCCAGACGCCTGCAGGTATTTTATCATAAAACTTCCCCATTGCCATTTCCGCCAGCCGGTGATCAACCGCGGCATTGAAATGCTCAAGCTCATCATCTGACAGAGAATATTTATTTTTTTCTATTATCCTTTCCAGGGTTTCCTTTGATGTACAGCGCCGTAGTCGAAAAATCCATTCCTGTTTCGTCATTGGTTTTTTATATCCTGAGGTGTCCCGGTAATATCATTCTGGAAGATGCTTTTCTTTCAGCCGGTTATGAGTGAACCATTTTGCATATATGATGTAACCCACAAAAGTTAAGAGTGCGGACAGGCTATATATCCGGAGAACAGGTACCACGTGATGAAAACGTATCATCTGACCGGATTCATCTGCCAGACTCATTAATGCATTGCTGTATGGTTCAGTCTGAAAGAACTCGTAGTAAGGTACCATCACAACGTGAAGAAAAAATAAATTAAGCAGATACGTCAGAGAGAACGCGTGCTCCTGCCCGTTATAGGGCGCATACTGCGCGAAGGCGAACATCCATCCTGTGAAAAGCAGAAAACACATCGTGAAATACACCACCACCCATATCGCTGTTTTCATCACTGCCCCTCAGTTATATAATTTTTCTGTAACGCAAATTTCTTCAGGCGTTATGGCCCGTGCCGTTCTGCTTCAGATAATCACTGATGCTCAGGCCGGACAAGCGAATTATATCCGAAATCTCCCTGAACTGCTCCTCCCAGCCGTCCTGCAGCTCCCTGATTGCCGCGATCTGGAAAGCAACACTGAAAGGCGTTCTGCCCAGTTTCTCGGAAAGCCAGAACAGATGCCTGCCAATCTCTTCGTCCGGTACCGAATCGAGCGCATCACTCAGTAAGGTTTTTTCGTCTTCCTGCCAGGGATGACCGGCTCGCGGAAAACGCGGATCAGGCTGGCGGTCTTTTTTCTCCCTTTTTTCCCGTCTGGCAACGGCCGGCGCTTCGCCTTTTTTCAAGCCGACGCGCGCTTTCATGGCGCCGATGGCAGCGACGGCCAGTACCAGCGTTTCACGCTCCTTGCGCGTGAGCAGGCTGTCCTCGCAAATCAGGGTGTTCAGGTTATCGATCAGCGTATTCAGCCCGGGTTCAGTGACTTTCATTTTATGCTCCTGTTCCTTGTGTGGTGGCGATCAGTCCCGGCTCTCATTCACCTGGACGGTGACCGGCAGGCCTGCATCAAAACAGGCCTGATACCAGCTGGCCACCTGCAGGGGATCGCCCTCTTTTATCCGGCGTATGCCGCCGGCATCCGTCAGCTGCAGGCAGGTGGTACCGTCCAGACGGATCACGTAGGCCGCTTCCCGCAGGGAGTAATGACCGTCACCCAGCTGCAGCTCCACCGCGTCACCGGCAGCCGTCTGGCGTAACGGCAGACGCCGGACGTCTGTCAGTCGTTGTCGTGCCGTTTCAGCCTCGCGTTCTGCCTGGAAGAGCGGTTCTGCAATGCCGCGACCGGCCTCCGTCAGCTCGACGGCCAGCTGCAGGTTCGGGGCGCGCAGGGTGCGCAGCCAGCCCGCGGCTTCCATGCGCCGGCAGGAGGCGCGCAGGTTCGGCCCGTACACCGGGGCATCCCCGCCCTGCTCCAGCACCCGCTCGATATCCCGCGTCGCCACCGGCCCCGGACGTTTCGCATCGAGGGCGGCCAGCACAATCAGTACCCGTCGCTGCAGCGGCGACGGCCTGCGGGAGGTTGTTACTGCTGCCATGAACGTTGTTCTGCTGTGGGAGCGCGCAGGAGCATTCCGGTGAGGCGCAGATGGTCCCTGTCGGCGACGTCTTCCGGGGCACGGCCCGCCATCGCCAGGTGGTACCAGAGTTCGATCGCGCTGCGTGCCCAGGCAATCTCCGCATCGGGGTCATTGCAGTCTGCGCGGCCGGCTCGTTCGAGACACCCGTTAATGAAGTCTTCCGTGTCGGCGGTCATCGTTTCATAGCTGAGGCGAAAGTATACTTTTTCATCCATCCTGCACGCTCCGTCTGATAATGTCTGGTTAAGTGTAAAGTCATATCATGTATAGTTTATTGCTAATCAATTAAACATCATATCAGATATGATTTTATTATTAATGATAAATATCATTCTTAGTATGATTTTATGCATGTTCATTAATTATCATATCTATTGCGGATTTCCCGCCTCGCAGATCCGATTTCTGGCTGTTCCGGATCTTCTTTCTTCCCTACGGCCCGCAGCATCGCAAAAACACAACATGTGCCACTTATTCATATGCCTTTTCTCCTGTATATTGTGTTTCTTCCCCCGTTTCGTGACCCGGCGTGCTGCAGCAGAAAACAGTGCTTCGCTTATTCCCTGACCGTGGTAAACTTCCGGAAATCCGTAAATACGCCAGAAATCGGATCCACCGGAAAAGCAGATACGGTAATTTAACAGTGTTTCTATATGACTGCTTATTATCATGTAAGTGATGTTCGCAGTATGAAACTGAAAGGGCGATCATCGTCACTGGCATGATTTCGGTTGGTGATAATTTCCCTGTTAACAAAAGGAGTTCAGGATGGGACGTTCAATACCAGTGAAATTTGGTCAGAAGGAATTTAAATCCAAAACTGCTGCTGTTAGCTATTACATGGATCAGCGGCCGGATGTGAAAGCTGTCGGGACCATTTCCGGTGGTGATTATTTTGAAGAACTGAAAGAACTGTTCACCCTCTATTGTGAAATCTGTCCGGGGTGGGAACTGAACGGCCGACTTGTTAAACATTTTACAGTTCAGAATGAGCCTCGCTGTATCAATGGCAACTGGGTGTCTCACCCCTGCTATAAGGTCCAACTGAGCAACGGTGAGCTGAGACCGTTTTCAGTTGAAAAGGCAATAGATGCCATCGTCAAAGTTGCTGCAGCTGAACAACGATAGCTTAGGGCGGGATTTATCGATTAAGGAACAAACATGGCTGACTGGTTTATTGCGACTGAAGGCGTGAAGGTTGTGAAAGACAGCGCCAGCCTGTGGCCACAGATCATCACGGCGGTTTCGTCCGCCGGTGCAGCCCTGGGCGGTGTGTATCTGGCCCACTACTTTACCCGGCGGCGTGAAGAAAGAGCGGCGGCGGCGAAGCAGGTCAGTGAGCGACTTTTTATTGCTACGGAGCTGGTCTTTTTGCTGGAGCAGTTTGCGGAAGGTTGCACTCGCCTGGCCACAGACAGCGGCGAGCAAAATCCGGAGGGTGAATACACTCCTACAGAAAACCTTCCGGAGTTGATAATCACAAATATTTCAGGTGACTGGCGAACACTTCCCCCCCGGGTTATGTACCGTATTCATGAACTCCCTGTACTCCAGAATGAAGTCCGGAGGCATGTTGCGGCTTTCTATGAGCATTACTGGGAACCGCCCAACCACTCCAGATACTTTCGGGAACGTCAGTTTCAGTACGCCAGACTGGGATTAAAAGCCGTTATTCTTGCCCGTCGTCTACGTAAACTGGTCAGTTTGCCAGGAACACGCCTTGAAGCTACGGAATGGTCTGCACAACCCGTTCTCTGGAGAGTGTGGCGGAAAAAACGCAAAGAAAGGACCGAAGCGGAAATCCGTCGCCGGCGTAAGAACAAAGGGGATAACTCATGATAGTGCCTACCATTCCCGGACAGAATATAGCGAATCCCTCTACACAACTGCCGGTAGCCATCGACTACCCTGCGGCACTGGCGCTGCGCCAGATGGCTCTGGTACAGGTTGAACTGCCGAAATATCTGCTGGCGCCGGAGGTGAGCGCCCTGCTCCACTATGTGCCGGATCTTCATCGCAAGATGCTTTTTGCTACCCTCTGGAATACTGGCGCGCGTATTAACGAAGCGCTGGCCCTGGCAAGAGGGGATTTTTCGCTGGCGCCGCCGTATCCGTTCGTGCAGCTGGCCACGCTCAAACAGCGTACCGAGAAAGCGGCCAGAACGGCAGGCCGTGCTCCCGCCGGGAGTCAGGCTCATCGCCTGGTTCCGCTCTCCGATCATCAGTACGTCAGCCAGCTGCAGATGATGGTGGCTACCCTGAAAATTCCGCTGGAGCGTCGTAACAAACGAACCGGCAGAACGGAGAAGGCGCGTATCTGGGAGATCACCGACCGCACGGTCCGCACCTGGCTTAATGAAGCGGTTGGAGCGGCAGCGGCCGACGGGGTGACGTTCTCGGTGCCGGTGACGCCGCATACGTTCAGGCATTCCTACGCGATGCACATGCTGTATGCCGGTATTCCGCTGAAGGTTCTGCAGAGTCTCATGGGACACAAGTCGATAAGTTCGACGGAAGTCTATACGAAAGTGTTTGCGCTCGATGTCGCGGCGCGCCACCGTGTTCAGTTTGCTATGCCGGAAACCGATGCAGTCGCGTTGATGAAACAGCTGAGACGGGGATAATTATGGGAAACACCCCGAGTTCTGGTTATGGGAAATACCCCAGGTTAGTTTTTCGTATCCACGATAGTGAACACCAGACGACCGTCGTCATTCTGCGTCATTGCCGCTTTAAGTGGTGTGTTAGCGTTAATCTTCTTCAGGGCTGGGTTGATGAAGGTCCGCTTCATCTCTGCGAAGTTATTGCGTTGCGATTCAGGTAACATGAAGCGTTCAGATAACCAGTTCTGGGTGGTAATCCATACACCACTGGAACGATACTGGCACAAGCTCTCATAAAGGCGAATGACCCGCACGCTGTTAATTTTTCCGCAGTCATATAATGAGTAGGTGGTGAACTGACTAGTCAGCCCCATCAGATACGGCATCACCTTGTAGTTGAATTCGATCTGCCATTTTCCGCGTCCTTTTTTTAACCCAGCTTCAGCGAGCCAGGGACGTTTGATCTCTTCAAACTCCCCTTCTTTCGGGTAAAAGACCACGCTGCTGTCAGCCAGGGCTGTAACCCCTTTTTTGACGTCAGTAGAAGCGGTATCCACACTGACTTTAAAATATTTCTGATAGTCCGCGACAGTTACTGTGAATATCGGCGAGACAGAATCAGGATCGTCCTTCATCGGATAACACTGCATTAGGCACAGCCATAGTACACGTTTAGCCTGCAGGGGGAGATAGTAAGCCGCTTCCGTCAGTTCATTGGACTGACTGATATTCACTGGCTTTTTGAGGGTTTCCGTGGTCATTACAGTCACCATGTGGGTGCTTCGAAATTACCCACATACTGGCATGAGGAGCCAGAACTCACAAGTAAAATGAACGGGTTATCAACAGGGATGTGAGCTACGGATAAACTTGGGGTATTTCCCATATTAACCCGTGGCGTTTCCCATATATAGTCGGGGTCTTTCCCATCACTACTTGTGGTGATCCCCATAGTAACTCGGGGTATTTCCCAGCAGAACCTGAGCTGTTTCCCATACGGCAGGCGTAAGAGGCCCGTCAGGCGCGGGCTGACAGGGGCCTAAAAGGGATAAAAAGGAGAAAAAGAAAATAAAAAGGGTAAAAATGGTTTTAAAAATACCCAGTGGATAAGTGGATAACAGGAAGGAAACAAACCTGGGCTATTGCCCATAGTTCAGGGTAAGGGCGTTAGTGCCATCTGTAGGTACTTTACTTTTGTGCTTCCTCGCCAGTTCGCTCGCGTTGCTCGGTCACATGGCTGCGGCGAGCACTGATTGTGTTCTGGCTGCAATCTTTAAGATGAGGAGTCTGGTGTGAAAGTGATCGATTTACGTGAAATCTGCAAATTTTCCGGGACCCTGGTACTTAATTTTTTATTCTCCGCCAGGGGCTAACCTTGATGTCGCATTTGACGACAGCGCCCGACAAATAAATCCGCTGACAGCGCGTCTGACGGGGAACGTAGCGGAGGTAATGAAGCTGTTTAATCGCTGTGGCTGGCTGGCAAAGCCTGGTGCCTCCCTGCCCCACCAGTATTCGCTGATGGCCGGACAGGGAGTCCCAGGAAAGGGGGATTAGTGGCGGATCTGCGCCAGGTCGTCTTCAGTCAGACCGGTCATTTTCATGACGGTATTGCGGTCAATGCCGTTCTGGAGCATGGTACGGGCAATTTTCAGAGTAGCTTCGCGCTCACCTTCTGAACGACCTTCCTGTCTTCCAAGCTGGATACCTTTCTCAATACCCTTTTGTTCAAGCTGTTGTGCGATGGTCATAAGTGCGTCTCCGTGTTGCGGCACACGCTGTGCCAGTTCGCGTACAAAGGCTTCGGCGTCGGATGTTTCGCCTGCCTGCACTATATAGTGTACCAGCGATACCACCTGCGATGAAGACAAGTATCCTGCCAGCAAGATGGGCGCCAGCCGGTCAACCAGTTCTGCCAGGTCCCGCTGGTGAATATGCTTTTGCAGTAAAGTCAGGGCGGCCATGCTGCGATGACCAGCGATTTCATCATCCGGAATAACCGTAACGTCTACCAGCGGGAAAGCGCTGCTGTAGAGTTTGCCTGCCAGCGCCGGATCGTCAAACTCATCCAGCCACCGGGTGGAGTGAATCGCCACGGGTTTAACAGACACCTCAGAGTCATTTAAGATGGCTTAAAGAGAGGTGCCCATGAGCGGTAAGCGTTATCCCGAAGAGTTTAAAACTGAAGCAGTCAAACAGGTTGTTGTGAACCGTACCGGGTTTCTTGGAGACTAAACTCTCAGTGAAAGGAGACCCAAAATGAAATCACAATCCGCCAAACGCTATCCCCCTGAACTGCGTGAGCGCGCTGTCAGAATGTTGTTGGAACACCGTGATGAGTATGACTCTGAGCCGGATGCCATTCGTGCCATATCGTCAAAAATCGGGTGCCATTACGACACCCTACGAGCCTGGTTGCGTCAGCATAAAAATGATGTCCGTGGTGGTGTCAGCCCCGTCAGCACTGATGATGGTGGACTGAGCACCAATGAGCGCCAGCGTTTAAAAGAACTGGAGCGTGAAAATCGGGAGCTACGCCGCAGCAATGATATATTGCGCCAGGCCTCAGCTTATTTTGCTCAGGCGGAGCTCGACCGCCACTGGAAAAAATAATGCCACTTATGCAGCGTCTGAGTGGTACACACGGGGTCGGGCCGGTATGTCGCGAACTGGATATTGCCCCGTCGACATATTACTGGCATCAGCAACGCCAGCTACATCCTGAGAAATGTAGCCAACGAGAAAAGTGCGATGCTCAAATCATCCAGGAGATAAAACGCGTTTACGGAGAAAATTACAGTGTCTATGGGGCACGAAAAGTCTGGCGTCAGTTGCTCCGCGAGGGCTTTAGCGTCGCCCGGTGTACTGTTGAACGCCTGATGAAAATAATAGGTCTTCGGGGCGTACTCCGTGGCAAAGTCATCAAGACCACGATCGGTCGTAAAACAGCGGCAGCAGCGGATCTGGTAAACCGCCAGTTTGTGGCAGAACGTCCCAATCAGCTTTGGTGTGCAGATTTTACGTACGTTAGCACCTGGCATGGCTTCGCCTATGTGGCGTTCATCATCGATGTGTTCGCAGGCACGATCGTTGGCTGGCGGGTCTCATCGTCGATGGAAGCAAGGTTCGTGCTGGATGCTCTGGAACAAGCTCTGTGGGCACGTCGCCCCTCAGGTACAATCCATCACTCGGACAGTAAGAATGTCTGTGTCAGCTTTCATCATCATGCTTGTTGTTTCGCCTGACTGGTGAGATCACTGATGCAGTGAAGACTTCCCGGTTTCCTGACTCACACTCTGAACGACCAGCTATGTGTCTTTCCCTGGACCCGTCGGTAACCGGGAAGTACCTCATGCGAGGCTTCTCCTCACCGATGCGCGTGACTCAAGAAGGGCCTGACGGCTTGTCTCTTTACTGTCCTGTCCGGGTTATCGTCAGGGGAAATGACGAAAAATTGCAGGCACAGGAAATAACCTATGGCAAAGGCAAAACCCGTTCATTCATCACCTGTCGTTGGGGGTGTGGATACGCATAAAGATTTACATGTTGCAGCTGTTGTTGATCAAAATAATCGGATTTTAGGCAGCGAGTTCTTTTCCACAACTCGTCAGGGATACCGACAAATGCTGGCCTGGATGGCGTCTTTCGGAACGGTTGAGCGTATCGGCGTTGAATGCACTGGTTCCTATGGTGCTGGTTTACTGCGTTACCTCCAGAGTGCCAAAATCGAAGTTCTGGAGGTCACCGCACCAGATAAAATGGAACGCCGTAAGCGGGGTAAAAGCGATACGATCGATGCAGAAAGTGCCGCTCACGCTGCTTTCTCACGCATACGCACCGTCACACCCAAAACGCGTAGCGGAATGATTGAAGCGCTACGTGTCCTGAAAGTCTGCCGCAAAACAGCTGTTGCGGCACGACGTATTGCACTTCAAATGATCCAGATGAATATTGTCTCTGCTCCGGATGAGCTTCGTGACCAGATACGCCATCTCACAAGGATGCAGTTGATCCGTACTTTGGCTTCGTGGCGGCCCGATGTTACCGCATATCGTCATGTTCAGGATGCCTACCGTATTGCCCTGAAATCGCTGGCCCGCAGATATCTTGAGCTCCATGACGAAATAGCCGATCTGGACGTCATGATAACGTCAATAGTCGATGAGCTGGCGCCTGAGCTTATCAAACGTAAAGCGGTGGGATATGAATGTGCTTCGCAACTGTTGATCACGGCGGGTGATAATCCTCAGCGTCTGAACTCTGAGTCCGGCTTTGCCGCGCTATGTGGCGTCAGCCCTGTCCCGGTATCTTCCGGAAAAACAAATCGGCACCGACTTAATCGTGGTGGTGATCGCGCTGCCAATAGTGCCCTGCATATTATTGCGATCGGTCGATTACGGACAGACGCGAGAACACAAGAATATGTGGCAAAGCGGGTAGCAGAAGGTCACTCGAAAATGGAAGCACTGCGTTGCCTCAAGCGTTATATCTCGCGTGAAGTCTATACACTGTTGCGCAATAAAAATCGACAGATCAACAGTACCCAAATAATAACTTGACTCTTAGAAGGGCGTCCAGGGCAGTCAGTACACAAGCCATGAGTGGCAGTCGTTCCTGAAATCACACGGCCTGGAGGGTAGCATGAGCCGTCGCGGTAACTGCCATGATAATGCGGTTGCAGAAAGTTTTTTCCAGTTGTTGAAACGTGAACGGATAAAGAAAAAGATCTACGGAACGCGGGAAGAAGCCCGCAGTGATATTTTTGATTACATCGAAATGTTTTATAACAGTAAGCGTCGGCATGGTTCTAGCGAACAGATGTCACCGACAGAATATGAAAACCAGTATTATCAACGGCTCGGAAGTGTCTAGATTATCCGTGGCGATTCAACTCTGCTCACCAGACGTATCTCGGCTGAATAATTTTCGATATCCAAACAGACCCCTATTTACTGTTCTCGCTCCATTCTGAGCTGCTAGGTCGCGCAGCCAGTACTGGCTCCCCCGATAACCTGCTCCCGGGCTCCCTTCTGCTTCTCCAGAGCATGGTAGTTGGCATAGCTGAGGACAATTTTTTCACGTTCAACTGATTAATTCTAGCTAAAAAACTAGTTATGTAATATAACTATAATTGATAGCTAATTTGTATATCATCCACGCTTACAGGAGAGAGAGTATGTACGTAAAACCCACAGATGTTTTATCCCCCAGAGGCCATGTAGAGGTGCTAGATGTGCTTTACGATGCGGGCGAATGGGACGTGTCCGTCGCCCGCATTAACTACCGGGACGAACTGAACCAGCCCTTCAGCGAATGTACCGGCATACGCTGGAATGGTAATCTGGATGAGGGTAGTAAAGGTATGCCGCTGTCGCGGGGATATCCCGTGTGGTTTGTAATCCCCAAGGAGTTTGCCGCGTGCATTCAGGCTAGAGCACTGGAGCTCAACACCGATAATATTCCTGCGGTCATTGCCGAAATTAAAATGAAAGTCGAGTCTGAGCGCGCATCGAACCCTAACACTTACATGTTGGAATACAAAACAGCGCGTCAGCTGTCAGAAACTGACGTCGATGCGATACTGGGCGGTCTGAAAGACGTCGGGATTTTTGAGGCTTTCACGGAAGGCGCCCATACGATCGATATCAACGGTGTTCACACCCTGATGCTGATGTTTCCGGCCAAAAGAAAATAGGCAAGTAGAAAAATCGGATACCAATATAAACTGGTTGGGCAGGGAGGCATTCAGTGCTGACTTTGCCAGCCAGCCACAACTTATGTGGTCACAATAATATTACTTTAAGTGGAACACATAGAGCATACCCTAATGTGACATATTGGCGAGTGGTCTAGGATTGGTTAATAAAAAAGCCAGGGAATCCTGGCTCTTGGGTGAGCTGGTTGTTAGAAGAACCAGCGAATTAACTCTAAAAGCACAATGAGCGCTTTCAGAGCCTGGATGACTTTTGTAAGAGTCTCCATTTTCTCTCCTTTTCTGGAGAGTAGAACACCGAATGAACCCTTCCACTCTGTCATTCGGTTTTTAATCTTTAATGTCAGTTAAAGATAGTTCCACTCAGGTAATGGTACTGACTCAGCACCACCTGTTAGTCAGCCAGAGTCTAATCAATGTGTTAGCTGGCTCTTGTAAATCAGATTGATCAGAGTAAAGAGTGGGGGGTATCATTCAACCGTCAGTTAAAGATAGTTCCATTCCAGATCTGAGTACCAGCTTAGTTTTGGATGTAAAAAAGCCCGATCACCAGTCGGGCTTTTTTACATCTAAACCCGCCTGAAGTCTTATCATCCGCTGCCTTGACCCCAATTATGGGTTAATTTATTACTGTAACGCATTCCTAATAATCGCGATTTTATTGATCCAGAACAAAGTAAAAATGTCAGAGTACAAGTGAAGGGCACTTGCGCTAAATGTAAATTTGTACGATTAAAAAAAGATCATTTTTACTACTAACAATTATTCTTGTTCTTAGTCATTCATCTGAACGAGCTCTTGAAACAGTCATCGTCTGGTTGCATTAACCCGTAAGAGGAGGAAGAACCCATAACCTAAAGTTATCGTTTGAAGCGGTAGGCTATGAGATCTCAAACCTCAATATTTAGCTTTATACTCATTTGAGCTTTTGAGCTTTTGAGCTTTTGAGCTTTTGAGTTTATGTGTGTTTTTGCTTTTGCTCATATTAATATAATGGTAGACTCAAAAACTCATAGGAGTAATTGAGTAAAAACACAAGTGGGGTTATGAGTATGAAGGTTGTTTCTTTCCTTAATCCGAAGGGTGGCTCAGGTAAAACCACCGCAGTTATTAACGTTAGTACAGCAATGGCTCGTGCAGGATACAACATCGCCGTTGTGGATACAGATCCACAGATGAGTCTGACTAACTGGAGTAAATCAGGCAAAGCCGCATTCGATGTGTTCACGGCTGCGTCTGAGAAAGATGTTTATGGCATCAGGAAAGATCTTGCTGGATACGACTTTGCCATAGTTGATGGCGCCGGTTCGCTTTCTGTAATTACTTCTGCTGCAGTAATGGTCAGCGATTTAGTTATCATTCCGGTTACTCCAAGCCCACTTGATTTTTCCGCAGCGGGAAGCGTTGTCACAGTCCTTGAAGCTCAGGCATATAGCCGGAAAGTAGAAGCTCGTTTTCTCATAACTCGAAAAATCGAGCAGGCAACCATGCTAAATGTTTTAAAAGAAAGCATTAAAGACACTGGTGTCAAACCATTCCGAACGGCAATTACTCAACGCCAAATTTATGTTAAGTCAATTCTGGATGGTGACAGTGTATTTGAATCTAATGATGGGGCCGCTAAAGGTGAAGTGGAAATCCTTACAAAAGAAATAGTTAAAGTTTTTGAGTAATTACACTTTTACTTATAAACTCAAATGAGTAAATGAAAAGGGGGAGTCTATGGCTCTTGAAAAGGCCCATAGTGGTAGTAAAAAAATGACCTTTGGTGAGAATAGAGATCTTGAAAGAGTGGTCGCTACTCCAGCTTCATCAGGTAAGAGCAAGCGTGTTAACGTCAATTTTGATGAGGTGAAACATACCAGATTTAAAGCTGCTTGCGCGAGAAATGGAACTTCAATAACGGATGTGATTAGCAAGCTTGTAGATGACTGGCTTAAAGAAAATGAATAATTGAGATTTAAGCAGTGATAGAATTTCACTGCTTAAATGAAGTCAATGCCGGGTGATGCCGCTGACGTCTCGTTCCGGCAGTAAAACTTGTCCATGTGCGTTGAATGTGATGGTGACAATCTTTCTGGCCAGCCCTTCCTCTGAAATAGCATCATCCAGTCTGACATCACGAATCAGAGGGCTTTCCTCTTCTATATGATGGGCAATATCCCGTAGCCACTCTGCCAGCGTTTTTTTATCCATATCTTTCTGCTCCAGTCGAATGTTAGTTAGCATAAACATATCACACTGAAATCGTATGGATTTAAAAAAGTGTTTGTAAACAGATGATTAACATACCTGCGTCATTTCAGACGAGCGACAGGCAAATCTGCCCAGCGGGTTGTATAAGCGGGAGAAAGCATCTCCCGCTTCATCTGCCATTCAGGCGCAATTCCCCGCCCCGCAAACCAGACTTTCCCCAGGCCGGAATGGTTGATGCCGTCGAGCACCTTCATCAGCTCATCACTGTGTGCTCTGGGCTGTACGTCATCAAACAGATTCAGCTGAGAGACGCCGGTCGGGGAGAAATCGTTCAGCATGATGCCGGCTTTGGCATAGCGATGGCCGGAGACCCAGATCCTGTCCAGCGCCCTGACAGCTGCAGTAATAATGTCCCGGGTGTCCCGCGTGGGTGTCATCAGTTTCTCTGTTGCCAGATTGCCGTAATAAGGCTCGTTGATGGCGAACGGCGACGTTTTAATGAAAGCCGAGATATGCCGGCAGTACTGGTGCTCTCCGCGCAGCTTCTCCGCAGCGCGTTCTGCATGCTGACAGATGGCCTGACGCATGGCTTCATACGTTGTTACGCGTTCTCCGAAAGAACGGCTGCAGACAATCTGCTGTTTTGGCGGGGGTGCTTCTTCCAGCAAAATGCACGGCTCTCCGTTCAGTTCACGAACCGTTCTCTCCAGTACCACGTTGAAGTTTTTCCGGATGAAGGTTGGATTCGCGCGCGCCAGCTGCAGCGCAGTGGTGATACCCATTGTCCCCAGCGTCTTCGAAATTCTCCGGCCCACACCCCAGATTTCTTCCACCGGCTGCAGTGAGAGCAGTTTCTCCGTCCGCCGGGGATTGCCCGGGGTCAGGGCCAGAACGCCGCCAAATTGTGGCCATTCTTTTGAAGCCCACTGGGCTGACTTCGCCAGCGTTTTGGTGGGGCCCATGCCGACACCGATGGTGAGTCCCGTACCGTTACCAACATGGACACGCAGCTGCCGGCCGAAGTCTTCAAAGTCAATGCAGCGGTTGATGCCCCGGATATCGAGGAACATCTCATCAATGGAATACTGTTCCACGCGCGGCGCCAGCTCTTCCAGATGTGTCATTACCCTGGCGGACATCGAGGCGTAAAGCTCATAGTTGCTGGAGAACACGTGCAGCTTCTCGGGAAACTGTGCGTCCTTCAGCCGGAACCACGGTACGCCCATTTTGATACCAAGAAGTTTTGCTTATATGTTATTTGGAATTGACTATCCTTAGGTTGTGCTTTCTGACTCGGAAG
>NZ_JAPUEW010000004.1:0-122107 GCF_027492335.1 Klebsiella sp.
GATGGTAGTGTGGGGTCTCCCCATGTGAGAGTAGGGAACTGCCAGGCATCAAATTTAGTGTGCTGATATGGCTCAGTTGGTAGAGCGCACCCTTGGTAAGGGTGAGGTCCCCAGTTCGACTCTGGGTATCAGCACCAGTTTTTAGGTTAAAGTTCGGCGATTTGAAAAGAATTTGCCTGGCAACGATAGCGCGGTGGTCCCACCTGACCCCATGCCGAACTCAGAAGTGAAACGCCGTAGCGCCGATGGTAGTGTGGGGTCTCCCCATGTGAGAGTAGGGCATTGCCAGGCACCAAATAAGTGAAAAGCCCATCCGTCAGGATGGGCTTTTTGCGTTTCTAATCGCGTGAAAATATCAATTCGCGCTATGTACTCAATTCAGCTTCGGTTTATATCGTTAGAGTGGCCTGCGCTATTCCGATCACAGAGCATTGGTGCAGTAACTTAAGTATATTGAGTGTATCTTGCCGAAAAATGGTACCGGGATTAGCTCCGGTACCAGTGCATAGCGGGGATTGTAAGTGATTAGCGAGTTAGTGCGACAATGCCAAGCGTCAAGCCTGCAATTGCAGCCGCGCCTCCGGCAATAGCACCCGCGGTTTCCCAGTTGTCCTGAGTCGTTCCTTTCATACAGGTATTAGTGTGTACTAATCTACCTTCGGAGTCATAGACAGGTACGCACGGAGAATCGTGTGCACAACCAGCGAGAAGCGTTGTCAACAATGTGACTAAAACGAATTTTTTCATGATGTTACCTCTAAATAATCCGTTTCGCTGTAATGGGAACCCATACATTACGGAATAGCCTATTTTATCATCGGTAATACTGAGGACGGGTAGGGTAAATAATCTCAATTTATGAGCAACGTAAATATCGTGAAGAAACTTACGCGATTATGTCGTCATAATATGGCTAGTTGAATAACGTGCGATCTTTTAAAAAATAATAAACACGTTGATCTCTATCGGGATGATCAAAAACTTCAGGCATAAAAAAAGGCGCCTGAATGGCGCCTTTGGAAAGAGAGGCTTACTCGATATGCTTAGTAAAGCGGCGTCTTACGACAACAAAGAACACTGGTACGAAGAAGATAGCCAGCAACGTTGCTGTCAACATTCCTCCCATCACTCCCGTACCCACGGCGTTTTGTGCCCCGCTGCCTGCCCCATGGCTAATAACCAAGGGCAGTACCCCAAGAATAAAGGCCAATGAGGTCATTAAGATAGGGCGTAAACGCATACGAGATGCTTCGAGCGTTGCTTCAATGATTCCCTTCCCTTCTTTATCCATAAGGTCTTTCGCAAATTCGACAATAAGAATAGCGTTTTTGGCAGAGAGACCGATCGTCGTTAATAAACCTACCTGAAAATAAACATCATTATTAAGCCCACGTAATGAGGCAGCCAATAATGCCCCAATAACCCCTAACGGGACGACTAACATTACGGAGAATGGAATAGACCAGCTTTCATAGAGTGCGGCAAGACACAGGAAAACCACTATTAGCGAAATTGCATATAAAGCAGGTGCCTGATTACCGGATAAGCGTTCCTGATAAGACATTCCTGTCCAGTCGAAGCCAATACCAGTAGGCAACTTGTTTGCTAGTTGTTCCATTAAAATCATTGCATCACCGGTACTTTTGCCCGGAGCGGCTTCACCCAGAATTTCCATCGAAGGTAAGCCGTTATAACGCTCCAGGCGCGGAGAACCATAAACCCAGTGTGAGGTTACAAAAGCTGAGAATGGTACCATTTCGCCATTAGCGCTACGGACGTACATACTATTGATGTCGCTTGGCAACATACGGAAATGGGCGTCAGCCTGAACATAGACTTTTTTAACCCTACCATGGTCAATAAAATCATTAACGTAATAGCCGCCTAGCGCTGCGGAAATGGTTTCATTGATATCAGATAGTGAAATACCCAGTGCCTGGGCTTTCTCCTGATCAACATCGAGCTTAAATTGCGGAGTATCTTCAAGCCCATTTGGTCGTACGCGAACCAGTTGATCCGGATGTTCTCTTACCATACCAAGCAACTGATTTCGTGCTTGAGTCAGCGCGCTATGGCCGAGGTTACCCTGGTCGATAAGCTCAAAGTCGAAGCCTGTCGCGGTACCCAACTCAATAATTGCGGGGAGATTAAATGGGAAAACCATGGCGTCTTTAATCTGGCTGAATGCGACCGTGGCTCGCTTGATGATTGCTTCAACCCCATTCTCCGAACCACTGCGCGCCTCCCATGGCTTCAGACTGACAAATGCCATGCCGGAGTTTTGTCCCTGGCCGCTAAAGCTAAAACCGTTAACGGTAAAGACGCTTTCAACATTCGTCTTCTCTTTATGCAGATAGTAGTCGGTAACGGTATCGAGGACCTTCTGAGTACGTTCTTGCGTTGCGCCGGATGGAAGTTGAATCATGGTCATAAATACCCCCTGATCCTCATCCGGTAAAAAGGAGGTTGGCAGACGCATAAACAGTACAGCCATGCCAACGACAATCAGCAGATAGATGATGAGATAGCGCCCGGTACAGCGTAGTATTCCGCTGACGCTGTTGGTGTAGTGGTTGACACTACGGTCAAATTTCGCATTAAACCAGCCAAAAAAACCTTTCTTCTCATGATGATCGGCTGAGGTGGGTTTCAATAAAGTGGCGCAAAGTGCAGGAGTCAGAATCAGTGCAACCAACACGGATAGCGCCATCGCTGAGACGATAGTAATGGAGAATTGGCGATAGATCGCGCCCGTAGAACCGCCAAAGAAGGCCATGGGAACAAAAACTGCCGATAGCACCATGGCTATACCAACCAGCGCCCCCTGAATTTGCGACATTGATTTTTCTGTCGCTTCTTTTGGGGATAGCCTCTCTTCAACCATCACGCGCTCGACGTTTTCCACCACCACGATGGCATCATCGACCAGCAATCCTATTGCCAGCACCATACCGAACATCGTTAGCGTGTTGATGGAATAGCCAAAGGTAGCCAGCACGGCGAATGTGCCAAGCAAGACGACAGGAACCGCAATGGTGGGGATCAATGTGGCACGAATGTTCTGGAGGAACAGATACATCACCAGGAAGACGAGAATAATCGCTTCAAACAGCGTCTTCACCACCTCATGAATAGAGATCTTCACGAACGGTGTGGTGTCGTAAGGGTAAACGACTTTCATTCCCTGCGGAAAGTAGGGCTGTAGTTCAGCAAGCTTTGCTTTAATCGCGGCAGCGGTATCGAGGGCATTGGCGCCGGTAGCAAGCTTAATCCCCAGCCCGGATGCTGGTTTACCGTTAATTTTGGCGACGACGTTATAGTTTTCACCGCCCAGCTCAATGCGAGCCACGTCTTTCAGATGAACCACTGAGCCGTCAGCGTTTACCCGCAGCGTCACCTTGCCAAACTCTGCAGGGTCTTTAAGTCGTGTTTGAGCAATGATTGACGCGTTTAATTGTTGGCCTTTAATAGCGGGTGTTCCGCCAAGTTGGCCTGCGGCAATCTGATCATTCTGTACCTGCAACTGGTTAATCACATCAACAGGCGTCAGGTTGTACTTATTCAGCAGGTTGCCATCCAGCCAAACACGCATGGCATATTGGGCCCCGAAGAGTTGTACGTCGCCAACGCCGTTAAGTCGGCTAATAGTATCTTTGACGTTTGATGCAACGTAGTCAGAAATATCATCCTGAGTAGTGCTGGTGTTATCGGAGATGAATCCAGCGACCAGCAGGAAACTGCTGCTTGATTTCTCAACGCTAATCCCCTGTTGCTGCACTTCCTGAGGTAGCAGCGGTGTGGCGAGCTGGAGCTTATTCTGTACCTGGACTTGCGCAATATCCGGATCTGTACCCGATGTGAAGGTCAAGGTGATGGTGACGCCGCCTGCGGAATCACTGGTTGAAGACATGTACATCAGGTTATCGATACCATTCATGTTCTGTTCGATAACCTGAGTCACAGTATCCTGCACGGTCTGCGCATCGGCACCTGGATAGGTCGCAGATATGGCAACAGCTGGTGGGGCGATCGTCGGGTATTGTGCAATAGGCAGTTGCATAATTGCGAGACCGCCAGCAATCATCATAACGATGGCCAGCACCCAGGCGAATACCGGTCGATGGATAAAAAACTTAGACATAGTTATTCGTACCTTATTGCGCGACGGATGTCGCGGTATCCACTTCGGCCTTCACTGTGACGCCGGGACGAACCTTCTGCAGACCGCTGACAATAACTTTTTCACCAGATTTAAGACCGCTGGTAATTAACCACTTATCACCAATCGCCTGTGAGGTCGCAACCTGGCGGCTTTCAACCTGGTTTTTGTCATTAACGATCATCACGCTGGCATCACCACGTGGTGTGCGGGTGACTCCCTGCTGAGGAACCAGAATGGCATTCGGAGCTACGCCTTCATCAATGCGGGCGCGGACGAACATCCCCGGCAACAGCGAATGTTGTGGATTCGGAAAGATTGCTCGCAGCGTAATTGAGCCAGTGCTTTCATCCACTGTGACGTCGGAGAATTGCAGAGTGCCTTTTAGTGCGTAAGGTTGACCGTTTTCCATAATTAGCTGCACGCTTTTGGTATCGCTGCCGTGCTGCAGGCTTTCCTGTTTCAGACGCATGAAATCATTACTGGATTCGGTGACATCGACATAAATCGGATCGAGTTGCTGTACCGTTGCCATTGCATCTGCCTGTCCATTGGTCACGAGGGCGCCTTCAGTCACGCTGGATTTACCTATGCGACCGCCGATTGGCGATGTCACTTTGGTGTAAGCCAGATTAATGCGCGCACTTTCGACGGTGGCTTTTGCGGCAATAACATCGGCATCAGCCTGACGTGCGGTCGCTACAGCCTGATCGTATTCCTGCTGGCTGATGTATTGTGTTCCGAGAAGAGGTGCGTAGCGTTTCACCGTCAGATGAGCGATGGTCGCTGCTGCTTCGGCTTTGGCTTCATCACCTTTTGCGCTGTTATAAGCGGCTTGATAAGTCGCCGGGTCGATTTGATAGAGAGACTGCCCGGCATTGACATCGCTACCTTCGACAAAGTTACGCTGTAGAATAATTCCGCTAACCTGCGGGCGTACTTCCGCAACGCGGTATGCTAATGTTCGACCCGGAAGTTCCGTGGTCACTGACAGCGGCGCGCTGCTTACAATATGGACTGAAACCTGAGGTATCTGCGTATGCGGTTGTTGATCACCTGAATTATCGCAACCGCTAAGCAAGATGGTAGAGATGATTAGGCTGGATAAAAGTGTAACCCGGGCGTGACTCGTCATTGCTGTTCCTTATAGATTGCGGGCCGAGTTTGGCAACCAATCTGTGAAAGAAATAATGGATAAAAATGCGGTTTGTTATCCTACAAATAAAAAACGAGGTATGTAAGGAATAGTTATTTTTTAGCCATCAGCAAGGCACGCAAAAGCAAAGCAATAGTCATTTTAATCTAAGAATGATCTCAAATTAAAATTCTCTTACATTGATATTCATTAAATGAATAATGCACTTGTTAATTATTTGGTTTGTGTATTTATTGTTTTTTTATTGAGATTTTGCTCATCTGTGTTTTTGCTAAACAATATTAATTATCTGATGCTAGATTTATATGTATCCTGGTATTTCTTATATTATAGATATGGCGTTAAATGGAGCATCGTATGCCAAGAAGAACAAAAGAAGATGCGTTAAAGACGCGGCAGCTCCTGATTGAGTCTGCCATTCAGCAATTCGCTCTGCGTGGGGTCACCAACACTACGCTAACTGACATCGCTGATGCTGCTGGCGTGACGCGAGGGGCTGTATATTGGCACTTCTCCAGTAAAGCAGAACTGTTTAACGAGATGTGGCAACAACAGCAACCGTTACGAGATCTGCTTCAGCATCAAATTCCGACAGATAGTCAGGATCTGTTAGGCAATTTACGGGCGAAATTTATTACAGGTTTGCAATATATTGCCGATAATCCCAGGCAGCGTGCGTTAATGCAAATTCTGTATCATAAATGCGAATTTTCCAGCGATATGATGTCAGAGGTGGAGATTCGTAAAAGAATTGGTTTTAGCTATCCCATTATTCGAGGGGTTTTACAGCGTTGTCTTAGTAATAGATTATTACCAGCTGAAACAAACGTTGAAATTTTATTGATTGTCTTACACAGTGCATTTACCGGCATTATCAAAAACTGGTTAATGGAGCCGGAACAATTCGATCTTCATCAACAGGCTCCCGCTTTGGTGGATAATATTATGTCGGTACTTTGCGGTGTAAATAGTCATGCAAATGGGCTGCGAGGGTAGTAAATTGATAAATCAGAGAAAATAAAAAAGGCGCTTCCCCATGCCGAAGAGCGCCTTTTTAATCATACAGTTAACTGATTAGTATCAGTTCATGCCGTATTTTTTCAGTTTCTTACGCAGAGTACCACGGTTGATACCCATCATCAGGGCAGCACGCGTCTGGTTACCACGGGTGTATTGCATCACCATGTCCAACAGGGGCTGTTCTACTTCAGCCAGTACCAGCTCATACAGGTCACTCACATCCTGACCGTTCAGTTGAGCAAAATAGTTCTTCAGTGCCTGTTTAACCGAGTCACGCAGGGGTTTTTGAGTTACCTGATCCTGAGAGTTAACGGTAGAAACGGTCAGTACGTCAGAATTTACGCGTTGTTCGAACATAGTTCTGTCAGCTCTTTATTTCTATTACGCAAAATTTTCGAAGTATGCCTCCAACGCCGCCAGCTGTTCGCTGGAATCTTCTATGGCGTTGAATGTGCGCCGAAACTGGTCATTTGGAGCGTGCTCCTGGAGATACCAGGATACGTGTTTACGCGCGATTCGGTACCCTTTTGCCTGACCGTAAAAGTCATGCAGTTCCCGAACGTGCGCACAAAGCAAGCGCTTAACCTCTGCCAAAGGCAGCGGGGGCAGCAGCTCTCCAGTGTCCAGATAGTGCTGGATTTCCCGAAAGATCCAGGGTCTTCCCTGAGCCGCGCGGCCTATCATAAGGGCATCAGCCCCCGTATAGTCGAGCACAGCTCTGGCTTTAAGCGGGTCAGTAATGTCACCATTCGCGATAATCGGAATGGAAACTTTCTGCTTAACTGCCCGAATACTGTCGTACTCAGCATCTCCGTTAAACAAACAGGCGCGTGTGCGTCCGTGAATAGTCAGAGCCTGAATGCCACATTCTTCAGCCAGTTGGGCAATCTCTACACAGTTACGGTGTTCCGGTTCCCAACCGGTGCGAATCTTGAGAGTCACGGGAACGTCCACTGCCTTGACGACCGTCGTCAGGATTGACTTAACCTGATCGGGGTACTGCAAGAGGGCTGAACCTGCAAACTTACGATTCACCTTTTTAGCCGGGCACCCCATATTGATATCAATAATTTGGGCACCGCTTTCCACGTTAATTCGGGCGGCTGCAGCCATTTCTTCCGGAACGCTACCGGCGATTTGCACGGTACGAATACCGGGCTCATCAACATGTACCATCCGTAAACGAGATTTGTCACTTTCCCAAACCTGAGGGTTAGAAGACATCATCTCGGATACGGTCAATCCTGCTCCCATCTCGTAGCACAGCGTCCTGAATGGTCTGTCAGTAATGCCAGCCATTGGCGCTGCGATCAGGCGATTTCTGAGCTGGTATTGTCCGATACGCATGAGTTAAGAAATGACCATATGTGACTGCAAGGCGGCGTATATTACGCATTTTTTGCATGAGATGAAAGGCCAAACTTTAACCAATCCACTGAGATGGATCAAAGAATCGCTGTACAATTAAGCGACTATGAATAATTAACTATATAAATCATTGAATTAAGAATTTGCGTTGAATTTATCTACACATATAATTTTGCGTAACTTCTCGTTTTTTCTTCATCAGGTCACGGACTGACAAGATAATCTGCTGAATAAATCAACAAATTATCCCAACTTAATGTGACTATTCTCTCATTTTCAGAACATGATCGTGAAGCGTATCTTAAGATTACTCGACGACTACGAGACCATTTAGCGGCTGTGTCGGGCGATTGTTATCGTGATGCATGGTATGGCTGAAGTTTTCCAACTGTACGGCAGAAAGTGTCAGGGGATGTTTGAGGACAATCCAGGTGACGCCTTCGGAACAAGGTGGAGTGGTCAGAGAACCGCTGAACGGAGGGGTTGCACAGAAAACGCGGAGAAATGTGGCCTGCTGAGAGGCCACAGAGAAGATTATTTTTTACAACCGGTGATCCGGCACCACTCTTCTTTCTCCACCACCGGGTCGAGGTCAAAGAGCTCAGCATAGGCTTCACAAACGCTCTCAGCCTGGCTGGCAAGGATACCGGAAAGGCCCAACAGACCGCCTGTAACTGGCAGCACGCTGATAAGAGGTGCTAACTCGCGTAAAGGGCCGGCCAGTATGTTTGCGACCACTACATCGGCTTTCATGGCGTCTGGCTGATCTTTCGGCAGATAGAGTTCAAGTCGCTCAGAAACCCCATTACGCTCGGCGTTATCGCGGCTGGCCTGAATAGCCTGCGGGTCAATATCAATACCGATGGCTTTCGCTGCGCCCAGTTTTAATGCAGCGATGGCCAGGATGCCGGAGCCGCAGCCAAAATCGATAATCGTTTTGCCTTCGAGATCGAGTCCATCCAGCCACTGTAGACACATTGCAGTTGTAGGATGCGTACCAGTACCAAACGCCAGACCCGGGTCGAGCATCACGTTGACGGCATTCTTATCCGGCACATCGCGCCAGCTAGGGCAGATCCACAGACGCTTACCGAAGCACATGGGATGGAAGTTATCCATCCATTCGCGTTCCCAGTCTTTGTCTTCAAGCTGTTCGATTTTATGTACGAAACCGGTACCCAGAAGCGGATGCTGTTCCAGAAGTGCAACCACCTCTTTCATGTCCGTTTCTGCGTCAAACAGACCAATAACATCGGTATCGCCCCACAGGCGGGTTTCACCGGGCAAAGGTTCAAACACCGGCGTGTCGTGAGTGTCCTGGAAAGTGATAGAAACGGAGCCCGCTTCCATCAGGGCATCACTCAGTTCTTCCGCGTTTGCACCGGTAGTGTTCAGTTTCAGTTGGATCCATGGCATGGCAGAACTCTTTATTTATCAGTAGTCAACATGGCGGCTTGCGGGGCGGAGGAACCAAAACGGTTTCCGACCAGGAAAGCCAACAAACTTAGCAGTAATGAGGGCACGATCGGGTGGAACCCCAGATACTGAATATTAAAAGTGGCGAGTATGGCATACAGTACTCCGCCGACGATCATGGCGCTCAATGCGCCTTTGGCGTTCGCACGTTCCCAGTACAGACCCAGCACCAGTGGCCATAAGAACACAGCCTCAAGCCCACCGAATGCCAGCAGGTTGAGCCAGATGATCATCTCAGGCGGACGCCAGGCGGCGAGCATCATCAGGATCCCTAGTACCAGCGTAGTGATCGTTGAGATCCGCTTTAGCTTCTGCTCGTTATGTCTTTTTGCCGGTTGTGCGCTGAGCCAAAGATCTTTAATGATCGTAGCCGATGCCTGCAATAAATGGGCGTTAACGTTCGACATGATTGCGGCCATTGGCGCGGCCAGAAACAGGCCGGCGGCCCACGGCGGCAGGACCTGTACCATCAGAGTCGGGATCACTTGATCCGGGACGGTCAGGTCAGGCAGCACCGCTCTTCCCAGCGCGCCGGCCAGATGCATACCAAACATTAGGATCGCGACAACAATGGTACCGATAATGATCCCGCGGTGGACGGCTTTACTATCCTTATAGGAAATACAGCGCACGGCGGTATGCGGTAGGCCGATAACGCCGAAGCATACCAGCACCCAAAAGGACATCATAAAGGCAGGGGTGAGAATATCATCCGCACCGTGTGGCGATACCAGCTTCGGGTCGATGTGCTGTAGCGTATCGACAGCATTATGTAAACCGCCAGCTGTGTGGACGACGCCAACCAGCAGCACGATTGTGCCGATCAGCATTACCATACCCTGCATGGTGTCATTGAGGACGCTGGCGCGAAAGCCGCCGAAGGCCGTATACAACGCAATGGTGATGCCAAAGATCAGCAACCCATTTTCATACTTAATTCCGGCGGCTGTCTCCAGCAGTCGGGCTCCGCCGATAAACTGCACAGCAATCGCCCCGACAAAAGCGACCAGCAGGCTCACGCTGGCTATCCATACGACCGCGCGACTTTGATAACGCGCCTGTAGCATATCGTTTAGGGTGATCGCGTTGTAACGCCGCGCCAGGATAGCGAATTTCTTGCCGAGAATGCCGAGCGAGAGCCAGATTGTCGGAACCTGAATCATGGCCAGCAGCACCCAGCCAAGTCCGTATTTATAGGCGGCTCCCGGTCCACCAATAAATGAGCTGGCACTGATATAGGTGGTCGTCAGCGTCATCGCGAGGACGAAACCACCCATTGAACGGCTCCCGAGAAAATACTCGCTGAGAAAATTGCCGCTACTGCGTTTGCGCATCGCGTAAAACGACAGCCCGAATACCAAACACAGGTAGGCAAGCAGGACGACGATGATTTCAAACTGCATCGTTATCCTCCAGAGAGATGTCGCGGAAAATGAAACGCACCATTCCCCAACACAGTAGGATAAACAGCAGTGGTACCAGCAGACAGGCCATTTCGAACCAATGTGGCAGGCCGGTTATACCAATACCCACGCCCGGCAGATAGGCACCAGCCAGCCAGGCAGCAAGATAGAGGAGGGTCAGCCACAGCGCCCAGCGCGCTTCTTTATGGGCCTGAACAAACCGTTTGTCCATTTTTGTCCCTTGAAGATGAAGAAAGCGGGGATTGTACCGCATGGAAAAGATGAGAAGAGAGAGAAAAAGAAAAAGGCCGGATTATCCGGCCTCTTGCAACGATGGCAGTATTACTTCTCCTGCAATCCGAGTTTTTTCTCCAGATAGTGGATATTGGTACCACCATTCTGGAAATGCTCGTCGTTCATGATACGAATCTGCAGATCAACGTTGGTTTTGATGCCATCGATAATCAGTTCCTGCAACGCATTTTTCATACGTGCAATCGCCACATCACGGTTTTCGCCGTAGCAGATAAGCTTACCGATCATTGAGTCATAGTACGGAGGCACGGTGTAACCTGCGTAGATATGAGACTCCCAACGTACACCAAAACCGCCCGGCGCGTGGAAGCGAGTAATTTTACCCGGACTCGGCAGGAAGGTGTTCGGGTCTTCGGCGTTGATACGGCATTCCACCGCATGGCCTTTAACCACGACTTCATCCTGTTTGATGGACAGCGGCTGACCAGCTGCAATACGCAATTGCTCTTTGATCAGGTCAACGCCGGTGATCATTTCAGTTACCGGGTGTTCAACCTGAATACGGGTGTTCATTTCGATGAAATAGAACTCGCCGTTTTCAAACAGGAACTCGAAAGTACCCGCCCCGCGATAGCCGATATCCACGCATGCTTTGGAGCAGCGCTCGCCGATATAGCGACGCAGTTCCGGAGTAATGCCCGGTGCTGGCGCTTCTTCGACCACTTTCTGGTGACGACGCTGCATAGAACAGTCGCGTTCCGCCAGATAGATAGCGTTGCCCTGGCCGTCAGCAAGAACCTGGATCTCAATATGACGAGGATTCTCCAGATATTTCTCCATATAAACCATGTCGTTGCTGAAAGCAGCTTTCGCTTCAGCTTTAGTCATGGAGATGGATTGCGCCAGTTCGGCATCACCGCGAACAACGCGCATACCGCGACCGCCGCCGCCGCCGGATGCTTTGATAATCACCGGGTAGCCAATGCGTTTCGCATGAGCACGGTTAACATCCATATCGTCGCCCAGAGGGCCGTCGGAACCGGGAACGGTCGGCACGCCCGCTTTCTTCATCGCGGTGATAGCAGACACTTTGTCGCCCATCAGGCGGATGGTGTCTGCTTTCGGGCCGATAAAGATAAAGCCAGAACGTTCTACCTGTTCGGCGAAATTCGCGTTTTCTGAGAGAAAACCATAACCCGGATGAATAGCCACCGCGCCAGTAATTTCAGCGGCGCTGATGATTGCCGGGATATTCAGATAGCTTTTTACGGACGGAGCCGGGCCGATACAGACCGTCTCATCCGCTAACAATACATGTTTTAAATCGCGATCCGCCGTTGAGTGCACAGCAACGGTCTTGATGCCTAATTCTTTACAGGCACGCAGGATACGCAATGCAATCTCGCCACGGTTGGCGATAACAATTTTATCCAGCATGTTCGCCTCGTTATTCGATGACGACCAGTGGCTCGTCAAATTCTACCGGTTGACCACTTTCGACCAGAATGGCTTTCACCACGCCGGATTTATCGGCTTCGATCTGGTTCATCATTTTCATGGCTTCAACGATGCACAGGGTATCGCCCGCGTTAACTTTCTGACCGATTTCGATGAATGCTTTCGCGTCCGGGCTCGGGGTGCGGTAGAAAGTACCAACCATTGGGGAACGTACGATGTGACCACTGATTTCCGCTGCTGCAGGGGCTTCCATTGCTGGAGTTGCCGCCGGAGCGACAGCGTTAGACAAAGCTGGCTGCTGCATCATCGGTGCAGCGTAAGCCTGTTGCATCACCGGGAAACCTACGTTCGGCGCGGCACGACTGATGCGTACAGACTCTTCGCCTTCAGAAATTTCCAGTTCGGAGATGCCTGATTCTTCAACCAGCTCGATCAGTTTTTTTATCTTACGAATATCCATGAGTGGGTTCCGTACTCTTTGTTTAGTGTGATTGTGACAGGCGTGTTAGCACCGTCTGTAAAGCATATGAACTACTGCTACGAACAAGACGCCGCGTCTCTTTTGAGGTCGACAGGTAAGCTCCGATAGTCTAGTAGCAAAATGCGGAACTTATCAGCCATCATGCGGCCATCTTCTGCCATTCTCGGGTAAAAAACAAAATATACCTTCGATGTGCGATTGTCACCTTTTCGGGACTCAAAAAGCCCGTCAGGAAAACCAAAGTCGCACATTATAACTATTTCGTAGCATTTGGCAGCTAAATACTGGTCTTATCAGGGAAGATTATCAACCGCTATCGTGTAAAGAGTCGCGGTTGATAAAAGATCTGCGGGAAACTGCACACATCCGAAATTAGCGCCACCACTGGCGGAACTTCTTGTATCGCCATGCTAAAACAAGGACCGCCAGCAGTGCATAGATTATCGGCTGCGGGGATAAAATCTTCACCGACCACAGATAGTGGATGGGGGCGAGGATCGCAGCTAAATAGATGAAGTTATGTAATGTTTGCCAGCGGCGGCCAAGTTTTCGCTGCATCGCCTGGGTAGATGTCGCCGCAAGGGCCAGCAGTATCAACCAACTAATTAAGCCCAACGTCAGGTAAGGCCTGGTGAGCACTTCCGTGCCCAATAGCGCCAGATTGTTAATGCCGAGTTCGAGCAGCGTGTAGCTGGTCAAATGCAGTGTGGCCCAGGCAAAGCACCATAAACCTAATAAGCGTCGGGTGCGTATCAATAAAGGCTGCTTAGCGTAGCGCGCCAGCGGAGAGACAAGCAAGGTCGCCAGCAGGAATTTAAGAGCCATCCTACCGGTAAAGTGCTGAATATCTTTTGCCGGGTCGGCGCTGAAATACCCCTGATTTCCTGCCCAGAAAAGCCATATCAAGGGTAAAAAACCGGCCAGATGGAGTATCACTTTCAGCCCGGTTATCTGTTTTACGTTCAGGCGCACTAGTAGTTCTCCCGCAAATTCAGGCCCCGGTACAGCGATGCAACTTCATCAGCATAGCCGTTGAACAACAGCGTTGGCTGACGTTTGACATCGAGGACGCCGCCCGCGCCGATAAATCTCTCGGTAGCCTGTGACCAGCGGGGGTGATCGACGTGCGGATTGACGTTGGCGTAGAAACCATATTCATCAGGACCGGCCAGGTTCCAGGTCGTGGGTGGGCGCTCGCGAGTCAGTTCGATACTGACGATGGACTTGATCCCTTTAAAGCCGTATTTCCAGGGAACGGTTAACCGAACCGGCGCGCCGTTCTGCGGCGGCAGCGCTTTGCCATATACGCCAACGCTGAGCAGAGTCAGAGGATGCATCGCCTCATCAAGCCGCAGCCCCTCAACGTATGGGTATGCCAGCCCGCCGCCGATAAAGCGATCTTTCTGGCCTGGCATTTGCTCAGGGGCGTAAAGGGTTTTAAATGCCACGTAGCGGGCGTTGCTGGTGGGTTCGACCAGCGAGAGTAATTTATGTAACGGGAATCCGACCCACGGAACCACCATCGACCAGGCTTCGACGCAGCGCATCCGGTAAATACGCTCCTCCAGCGGGAATCGCCTGGTCAGGTCATCATGATCGAGCGTCAGCGGTTTCGCCACTTCGCCACCGATCGTCAGCGTCCACGGATCGGTGCGCAGGCTGCCAGCATTGGCAGCAGGGTCAGCTTTATCGAGCCCAAATTCATAGAAGTTGTTGTAGCCGGATACTTTATCTTCCGGCGTCAGCGTCAGATTGTTTTGCCACTGTTCTGGTTTATCGAAAGTCAGTGCTTTACCTGCAGGTGCTGGTGGGCGGTCGTTGCCTTTAAACCAATCCAGCAGATCCGCTTGCGCGGTGGGAGAGAGTGAAAGGGCGGTCGCGCTGATGCCTAACATTTTCAGTACCTGGCGACGTTGCAGCATAAAAACGGATTCTGCCGTCACGTCGGCTTCCGTCAGTTTTTTCAGTTTCATGGCATCCTCCGTCATGCATTTTTCTAAGCATGACGGAGGCGGAGACTTATCGCGAATATGTCACGAAAAATTGCAGATTAGGCGATCTTCACCAGCGTGCGGCCCTGAATCTGGTTAGCCATAATCTTATCGGCAAACTCAGGGGCTTCGGCGAGGGTAATTTCAGTTGCGCTTTGCGCATAGAATGACTCCGGCAGATCGTGAACCAGTCGCAGCCAGGCTTGAGCACGGCGAGCGGGCGGGGTCATGACGGAGTCCACGCCCTGCAGGCGGACGTTGCGCAGAATAAACGGCATCACGGTTGTCGGCAGGGCGAATCCCCCGGCCAGACCACAGGCTGCTACGCATCCGCCGTAGTTCATTTGCGCCAGCACTTTCGCCAGCACTTTATCGCCGACGGTATCTACGGCACCAGCCCACAGCTGTTTTTCCAGCGGGCGGGTTTCGGCGAACTCATCGCGGCTAAGGATGCGCTGTGCACCAAGGCTTTTCAGATATTCATGGGTACTTTCGCGACCGGACACCGCCACTACCTGATATCCCAGATGATGCAGCAGAGCCACCGCGGTACTGCCAACGCCGCCGCTGGCACCCGTCACCACGATTTCGCCATCTTCAGGACGAATACCGGCATCTTCCAGCGCCATCACGCACAACATGGCGGTGAAACCTGCGGTGCCAATGGCCATTGCTTTACGGCCATCCAGACCTTGAGGCATTGCCACCAGCCAGTCGCCTTTTACGCGAGCTCGCTCTGCGAGTCCGCCCCAGTGGTTTTCACCGACACCCCACCCGGTTAACAGCACTTGCTGGCCTGCATGGAAGCGTGGATCTTCGCTACTGTGCACAGAGCCTGCGAAATCGATGCCAGGAATCATCGGAAAGTTTCGGATGATTTTTCCTTTACCGGTGATGGCCAATGCATCTTTATAGTTTAGGCTCGACCATTGGATATCCACTGTCACATCGCCCTGCGGCAACTGGCTGGCGTCAATGGTTTGCACCGAAGAGATTGTTTTGCCATCCTGCTGTTCTAAGATTAAAGCCTGCATGCGCCGATCCTCATAGGTTGGATGATTGGAAAATTTTTTCTGCAGACTATACTCGCTAACGGCATTATGACACCGATGTAACGCAATAAATTGCCAGATGCGCCAGCTTTGGTAGTATGCGTCGCTCTTTAGCAAGTTAGTGCTTACTTTAGCCTAAGTGCCACTATAGGAGCCCGAATGTTTGTCGGGTAGTCATTCACATGCGGAGTTAACACAGGGATGCGATTAACGACGAAATTCTCAGCGTTTGTCACGCTACTGACTAGCCTGACTATCTTTGTCACGCTTATTGGTTCTTCGCTGAGTTTTTATAATGGTATTCAGCTCAAAATGTCCAACCGCGTCCAGGCCGTGGCGACGATGCTGGATAACCGCCTGGTTTCTATGTCTTTTGACCAGCTCGAACCGCAGATGGATGAGCTGATGACGCCGGTGGAAGTAGTGCACATTGATTTTCAGCTCAATGGCAAATCGGTCTACCGCCATTCACGTACCGATAATTATCGCCCGTTAGGCAGCAGCAACCAGTTTCGCAATATCACGGTGCCATCGCTTAAGCACCCTGGTATGGTTATCCATCTGGTTTATCTGGATCCGATGGCTAATTATTTCCGTTCTCTACATGTCACCGCGCCGCTCTCTATCGCCATTGGCTTTATGGTGTTGATCATCTTTTTCTCCGTGCGCTGGATCCGCCGTCAACTGGCAGGACAGGAGTTACTGGAGCTGCGAGCCGCACGCATTCTTAATGGTGAGCGTGGGCCGCAGGTTCGTGGATCGGTACATGAATGGCCGGCTAACATCAGTAGCGCGCTGGATATGCTGCTATCAGAACTTCAGTTTGCCAGCGATCAGCGAAGTCGTATGGATACGCTGATTCGCTCTTACGTCGCTCAGGACTCAAAAACTGGGCTGAGTAACCGTCTGTTCTTTGATAATCAGCTGACGACGCTGCTCGAAGACCAGGAAAAAGTCGGGTCATATGGCATCGTGATGATGATCCGATTGCCTGATTTCGATCTACTGCGCGATAACTGGGGACGTGCTGCGACCGAAGAGCATTACTTTACGCTGATCAACATGCTTTCCACTTTTATTATGCGCTACCCCGGCGCGCTGCTGGCCCGCTATCACCGTAGCGATTTTGCTGTCCTGCTTCCTCATCGCACGTTAAAAGAGGCTGACAGCATTGCCGGATTGCTATTGAAAGCCATGGATGCCCTGCCGCCGACGCGAATTCTCGATCGTGACGATATGATGCATATTGGGATCTGTGCATTTCGCAGTGGGCAAACGGCGGCTCAGGTCATGGAACACGCGGAAGCGGCAACACGCAATGCGGTACTGCAAGGCAGTAATAGTTGGGCAGTCTATGATGATTCTTTGCCGGAGAAAGGCCGTGGTAACGTCCGCTGGCGAACGCTGATTGAGCAAATGCTTAGCCGAGGCGGACCGCGACTCTACCAGAAACCCGCCGTAACTCGCGATGGGCGCGTTCATCACCGGGAACTGATGTGCCGTCTTTATGACGGCAAAGAAGAAGTGATTGCGGCGGAATATATGCCGATGGTGTTGCAATTCGGTCTGGCAGAAGAGTATGACCGCCTGCAGATTACCCGAATATTGCCATTTTTAGGTTTCTGGCCGGAAGAAAACCTCGCTTTACAGATTACGGTTGAGTCGTTAATTCGCCCGCGATTCCAGCGTTGGCTGCGCGATACTTTGATGCAATGCGAAAAATCGCAGCGTCGACGTATTATTTTTGAACTTGCAGAGGCTGATGTTTGTCAATATATCGCCCGTCTGCAGCCGGTTATGCGGCTAATTAATGCTTTAGGTATTCGGGTGGCTGTTGTTCAGGCGGGTCTGACGCTGGTTGGAACCAGTTGGATCAAGCAGCTTGACGTCGAAGTTATTAAGCTGCATTCGGGATTATCGCGAAATATAGAAAAACGCAGTGAGAATCAACTGCTGGTTCAGAGCCTGGTTGAAGCCTGTAAGGGAATGCCGGTTCAGGTTTTCGCGACGGGCGTGCTCAGCCGTAGCGAGTGGCAGGTGCTGTCTCAATGCGGTGTCACCGGTGGTCAGGGGGAATTTTTTGCCGCCTCACAGCCACTTGACACAAATGTGAAAAAATATTCGCAAAGATACTCTGTTTGATCTGCCGTTTAGCGTGATTTCACGTAGAATAACGCGCGCTATAGTGAAGGGGGTGTGCTTGTCTACCTGCCGGATTATCGCAATGTAAATGCCAGTTCATGACCTTTGACAGGTTACAGATTCAAGCGCGGAGCGCTGCTGAAGATTTCAGCATCAGACGGACTCAGTTAAATTTGTAACAAAGGAAACGAACTGCACTAATTTTCACCGCAGCAGATGATTTTTTCGCCTTGTCGCTGCTGCGCGTGGTTGGTAAAGTAAGCGGATTTTGTTTTCCGCCCCAGCTTTCAGGATTATCCCTTAGTATGTTAAAAAAATTTCGTGGCATGTTTTCCAATGACCTGTCCATTGACCTGGGTACCGCGAATACCCTTATCTATGTAAAAGGACAAGGCATCGTATTGAATGAGCCTTCCGTCGTGGCCATTCGTCAGGATCGTGCCGGATCGCCGAAAAGCGTCGCCGCTGTTGGTCATGAAGCGAAGCAGATGCTTGGGCGTACACCGGGCAATATCGCCGCTATTCGCCCGATGAAAGACGGCGTTATCGCCGACTTTTTCGTCACCGAAAAAATGCTTCAACACTTTATTAAACAGGTGCACAGCAATAGCTTTATGCGTCCGAGCCCGCGCGTACTGGTCTGCGTGCCGGTTGGCGCGACCCAGGTTGAACGTCGTGCTATTCGTGAATCCGCGCAGGGCGCAGGCGCCCGTGAAGTTTTCCTGATTGAAGAGCCGATGGCGGCTGCGATCGGTGCTGGCTTACCGGTTTCTGAAGCAACCGGTTCTATGGTTGTGGATATCGGCGGCGGTACCACTGAAGTGGCGGTTATCTCCCTGAATGGCGTAGTTTACTCCTCCTCCGTACGTATCGGCGGTGACCGTTTTGATGAAGCCGTGATTAATTATGTGCGTCGTAACTATGGCTCCCTGATCGGCGAAGCCACCGCCGAACGTATTAAGCATGAAATCGGCTCTGCTTACCCGGGTGATGAAGTGCGCGAGATTGAAGTTCGCGGACGTAACCTGGCGGAAGGTGTTCCACGTGGCTTTACCCTGAATTCTAACGAAATCCTCGAAGCGCTACAGGAGCCGTTGACCGGTATTGTTAGCGCGGTGATGGTTGCGCTGGAACAGTGCCCACCGGAACTGGCTTCCGATATCTCCGAACGCGGTATGGTTCTGACCGGCGGCGGCGCTTTACTGCGCAACCTCGACCGTCTGTTAATGGAAGAGACAGGAATTCCTGTCGTAGTTGCAGAAGATCCACTGACCTGTGTCGCTCGTGGCGGCGGTAAGGCATTGGAAATGATCGATATGCACGGCGGCGACTTGTTCAGCGAAGAGTAGTCAGCCTGAGATCCGGGCGGCTGGCATACGGCTGCCCCGGTCTTAACTGACACGAGAATACGCATAGCCTATGAAGCCAATTTTTAGCCGTGGCCCGTCGCTACAGATTCGCCTTATTCTGGCGGTTTTGGTGGCGCTTGGCGTGATAATCGCCGACAGCCGCCTGGGTACGTTCAGTCAAATCCGAACGTACATGGATACTGCCGTCAGCCCTTTCTACTTTGTCTCTAATGGTCCTCGGGAGCTACTCGACAGCGTATCGCAAACGCTGGCAACCCGTGACCAGCTCGAACTGGAAAACCGCGCGCTGCGCCAGGAACTGTTGCTGAAGAACAGCGACTTACTGATGCTGGGTCAGTACAAACAGGAGAACGCGCGTCTGCGTGAGCTGTTGGGTTCTCCGCTGCGCCAGGACGAGCAAAAAATGGTGACTCAGGTCATCTCAACGGTTAACGATCCTTACAGCGATCAGGTTGTTATCGATAAAGGCAGCGTTAACGGCGTTTATGAAGGTCAGCCGGTTATCAGCGATAAAGGCGTCGTTGGTCAGGTCGTCGCCGTGGCGAAGATGACCAGCCGCGTACTGCTGATTTGCGACGCAACACATGCGTTACCAATTCAGGTACTACGTAACGACATTCGCGTGATTGCTGCGGGTAATGGCTGTACTGACGATCTTCAACTGGAGCATCTGCCAGCTAATACCGACATTCGTGTGGGCGACGTCCTGGTGACTTCAGGTCTTGGTGGTCGTTTCCCTGAAGGGTATCCAGTTGGTGTGGTCTCGTCCGTGAAGCTGGATACACAGCGCGCGTATACGGTAATTCAGGCGCGCCCGACCGCAGGCCTTCAGCGTTTGCGTTATCTGCTGTTGTTGTGGGGAGCCGATCGCAACGGCGCTAACCCGATGACGCCGGAAGAAGTTCATCGCGTCGCGAATGAACGACTGACTCAGATGATGCCGCAGGTTCTGCCTGCACCGGATGCTATGGGGCCGCAAATGCCTGCTCCGGCAACCGGCATAACGCCGCCTCCGGCTCAGCAACCTCTGCCTGCTGGGGGGCAATAGTGGCAAGCTATCGTAGCCAGGGACGCTGGGTTATCTGGCTCTCGTTTCTCATTGCGCTATTGCTGCAGATTATGCCCTGGCCGGCGGACATCAGCGTCTACCGGCCAAATTGGGTACTCCTTATCCTGCTGTACTGGATCCTCGCGTTACCCCATCGGGTGAATGTCGGCACGGGTTTTGTGATGGGAGCGATCCTCGATCTCATCAGTGGCTCTACGCTTGGCGTTCGCGCACTATCATTAAGTATCGTGGCTTATCTGGTGGCGCTGAAATATCAGTTGTTCCGCAATCTGGCGCTCTGGCAGCAGGCGCTGGTGGTGGTGATGTTATCGCTCGCCGTGGATATCATTGTTTTCTGGGCAGAGTTTTTAGTGATCAACGTCTCTTTCCGTCCGGAAGTGTTCTGGAGTAGTGTAGTAAACGGTGTGCTCTGGCCATGGATCTTCCTGCTGATGCGTAAAGTACGCCAGCAATTTGCAGTGCAATAAGGTTGATATGACGACTCTGTATCTGGCTTCAGGTTCTCCGCGTCGGCAGGAACTGCTGACCCAGCTAGGCCTCTCTTTTGAGCGACTGGTTCCTGGTATTGAGGAACAACGTCATGCGCAGGAGAGTGCGCAACAATACGTCTCGCGCCTGGCGCGGGAAAAAGCGCAGGCCGGTGTGGCGTTAGCGCCGCGGGATCTGCCTGTTTTGGGGGCGGACACCATCGTCATTCTTAACGGTGAAGTGTTGGAAAAGCCGCGTGATGCCGGACACGCCGCAGAAATGCTGCGTATGCTTTCCGGGAAAACCCATCAGGTCATGACTGCCGTGGCGTTGGCCGATAAGCAACAGACGCTGGATTGCCTGGTGATAACAGAGGTGACCTTCCGCCTGCTTTCCGGGCAGGATATTGCCGACTATGTGGCCAGTGGTGAACCTTTAGACAAAGCAGGTGCATACGGTATTCAAGGGCTGGGTGGCTGTTTCGTCAGGAAGATAAATGGCAGCTATCACGCCGTAGTCGGCTTACCGCTGGTGGAAACGTATGAGTTGCTCAGTAACTTTAACTCACTGCGTGAAGAAAAGGGATAAAGATGACAGCTGAATTATTAGTTAACGTAACGCCATCCGAAACGCGTGTCGCGTATATTGATGGCGGTATTCTTCAAGAAATACATATTGAGCGTGAAGCGCGCCGTGGGATAGTAGGCAATATCTACAAAGGCCGTGTCAGCCGTGTGCTGCCGGGAATGCAGGCGGCTTTTGTAGATATTGGTCTGGATAAGGCCGCATTTCTGCACGCTTCCGATATTATGCCGCATACCGAATGTGTGGCAGGTGAAGAACAAAAGCAGTTTACCGTCCGCGACATCTCCGAACTGGTGCGTCAGGGGCAGGACCTGATGGTGCAGGTGGTGAAAGATCCCCTCGGTACGAAAGGCGCTCGCCTGACAACCGACATCACTATTCCTTCCCGTTATCTGGTCTTTATGCCGGGCGCTTCGCACGTTGGTGTTTCGCAACGTATTGAAAGCGAAGCTGAACGTGAACGGCTGAAAAAAGTAGTGGCCGATTACTGCGATGAGCAGGGCGGATTTATCATCCGTACGGCGGCTGAAGGCGTTCACGAACAAGAGATGGCGGCTGATGCTGCCTATCTCAAGCGCGTCTGGACGAAAGTCATGGAGCGTAAAAAACGCCAGCAAACGCGCTACCAGATGTACGGTGAACTGGCTCTGGCTCAACGTGTGCTGCGCGATTTTGCCGATGCACAGCTCGATCGTATTCGCGTCGACTCACGTTTGACTTACGAATCGCTGCTCGAGTTTACTGCTGAATATATTCCGGAGATGACTAACAAGCTGGAGCACTATAGTGGCCGCCAGCCGATCTTCGATCTCTTTGATGTCGAAAATGAGATTCAGCGTGCGCTCGAACGTAAAGTAGAGCTGAAATCCGGCGGTTACCTGATTATCGATCAGACCGAAGCGATGACCACCGTTGATATCAATACTGGTGCATTCGTTGGTCATCGCAATCTCGATGATACTATCTTTAACACCAACATTGAGGCGACGCAGGCCATTGCCCGCCAGCTGCGACTACGTAATCTCGGTGGGATTATCATCATTGATTTCATAGATATGAACAATGAGGATCACCGTCGCCGGGTGCTGCATTCGCTTGAACAGGCGCTGAGCAAGGATCGGGTAAAAACCAGTATCAACGGTTTCTCTCAGCTTGGGCTGGTAGAGATGACCCGCAAACGCACCCGCGAAAGCGTCGAGCACGTGCTGTGCAATGAGTGCCCGACCTGTCATGGCCGCGGCACGGTGAAAACCGTGGAAACGGTGTGCTATGAAATTATGCGCGAGATCGTGCGCGTGCATCATGCCTACGATTCAGATCGTTTCCTGGTCTATGCTTCTCCTGCGGTAGCGGAAACGCTGAAAGGGGAAGAATCACATGCGCTGGCTGAAGTCGAAATCTTTGTCGGTAAACAAGTCAAAGTGCAAATTGAGCCGCTCTATAATCAAGAGCAGTTTGATGTGGTCATGATGTAATCATCCGCTTGCCTCTATTTTTAGGAGAGGCAGTCGGATGAAGTGTAACAGGCTGACAAGGAGAGATGCGTGAGGCGACTGCCCGGGATATTACTGCTCACCGCGGCAACATTGATTGTCGTCGTCGCACTGCTGGTGAGCGGTCTGCGCCTCGCGTTGCCGCAGTTGAACACCTGGCGTCCGCAAGTGCTGGCGAAAATTTCCGCTATTGCTGGCGTACCGGTCGATGCCTCGCAAATTACCGCCAGTTGGCAAACTTTTGGCCCTACGCTTGATGTTCGCGATATTAAGACCGGCCTGAATGATGGCGGTGAACTCTCCATTAAACGCGTCACCCTGGCGCTGGACGTGTGGCAAAGCCTGCTGCATATGCGCTGGCAGTTTCGCGATCTCACTTTCTGGCAGTTACAGGTTCATACTAACACCCCGATTCAAACCAATGACGGCGGTGAGGGGCTGAAAACCGACCGTATCAGCGATCTTTTCCTCCGCCAGTTCGATCACTTTATCCTCCGCGATAGCCATCTGAGCTTCCTGACTATTTCCGGCCAGCGGGCTGAGTTGGCAATCCCGCAGCTTACCTGGCTAAACGGCAAAAATCGCCATCGTGCAGAAGGACAGCTTAGCCTCAGTAGCCTGACCGGCCAGCATGGGGTGATGCAGGTGCGAATGGATCTGCGCGACGAAGATGGCCTGCTCAATAAAGGGCGGGTCTGGCTTCAGGCCGATGATATCGACGTTAAACCATGGCTTGGGCGCTGGATGCAGGACAATATTGCCTTGCAGAGCGCACGGTTTAGCCTTGAAGGCTGGATGACCATCGATAAAGGTGATGTTGCCAGCGGCGATGTCTGGCTGAAGAAAGGCGGGGCCAGCTGGCAAGGCGATAAAGATAAGCATCATCTTTCGGTCGATAACCTGACGGCACATATCTATCGCGACAATCAAAGCTGGGGTTTTCGAATTCCGGATACGCGCATCTCTATTGATGATAAACCCTGGCCGCGCGGCGCGCTGGCTATGGCGTGGATCCCGGCTCAGGATGTCGGCGGGAACAACAGCAAGCGCAGCGACGAACTGCGCATTCGTGCCAGCAATCTTAACCTTAACGGTTTGACCGGGCTGCAGCCGATGGCTGACAAGCTGGCTCCTTCGCTGGGCGAAATCTGGCGAACTACCCAGCCGAGCGGAAAAATCAATCTTCTGGCGCTGGATATTCCCTTGCAAGCGGCGGAAAAGACCCGCTTCCAGGCTGACTGGAGCGATATGTCATGGAAGCAGTGGAAGCTGTTGCCGGGCGCTGAACACTTTTCAGGAAACGTTTCCGGGAGCGTGGAGAACGGTGCTCTGCACGTCAGCATGACACAGGCGAAAATGCCGTATGAGACGGTCTTTCGCGCGCCGCTGGAAATTGCCAAAGGCGATGCGACCCTGAGCTGGGTGAAGAATGATAAAGGCTTTATGCTCGATGGTCGCGATATTGATGTGCAGGCGATCGGTGTTCGCGCTCGCGGTGGATTCCGCTATCTGCAACCGCAGGGCGATGAACCCTGGCTGGGGATTCTGGCCGGTATCAGTACCAATGACGGCGGTCAGGCATGGCGCTACTTCCCGGAAAATCTCATGGGCAAAGAGCTGGTAGATTACCTCAGTGGGGCGATTAAAGGTGGTCAGGCCACCGATGCCACGCTGGCCTACGGCGGTAATCCCCACCTGTTCCCATATAAGCATAACGAAGGCCAGTTCCAGGTCTCGGTGCCGCTTAAGAACGCCACCTTTGCTTTCCAGCCTGATTGGCCAGCACTAACCGGGCTGAATATCGACCTCAACTTTATCAATGACGGTTTATGGATGAAGGCCGATAAGGTGATGCTGGGTAAAGTCACTGCCAGCAACCTGGATGCGGTTATCCCCGACTATTCGCGAGAGAAGCTGTTGATTGATGCCGACGTTAACGGGCCGGGTAAAGAGGTGGGGCCTTACTTTAATGAGACCCCATTGAAAAAAACGTTGGGTGCGGCGCTGGATGAGCTTCAACTGGATGGTAATGTGAGCGCTCGCTTACATCTTGATATCCCGCTGGACGGCGAGATGACCACTGCGAAAGGCGATGTTCAGTTGAAGAACAACAACCTGTTCATCAAGCCTATCGGCACCACATTGCAGAACCTGACCGGCAAATTCAGCTTTGCAAATGGTGATCTGAAAAGCGAGCCGATGAGCGCCAACTGGTTTAATCAGCCGCTGAATATTGATTTTTCGACCACTGAGGGCGAAAAGGCGTTCCTGGTGGACGTCGGGATGAAAGCCAACTGGCAGCCGTCGCGTACTGGCTTATTACCCAAGGCGATTGATAGCGCTCTAAGCGGCAACGTACCCTGGGACGGTAAAGTGGCGATTGAGCTGCCGTATCACGGCAGTGCGAACTATAAAGTTGATATCAACGGCGATCTGAAGAATGTAAGTAGTCACTTACCTGCGCCAGTTGATAAGCAAGCCGGTGAATCTTTACCAGTAAAGATCAAGGTTGATGGCGGGTTAAGCAGCTTCAATCTAACCGGTTCTATTGGCGCAAAAAATCATATTAACAGCCGCTGGTTGTTGGGTAATAAGTTAACCCTGGACCGCGCTATTTTGACCTCTGACAGTAAAGCGGTGTCACCGCTGCCTGAGCAATCTGGTGTAGAACTGAACATGCCGCCGATGGACGGTGCGCAGTGGCTGGCGCTGTTCCAGGGGGGAGCGGCAAACGATGTCAGCAGTAATATGGTCTTCCCGGAGCGGGTCACGCTGCGTACGCCTGCGTTAACGATGGCGGGCCAGAGCTGGAATAACGTCAGCCTTGTTTCACAGCCCGATGCCGGCGGCACCAAAGTTGAAGCTCAGGGGCGCGAAATTAATGCAACGCTGACGATGCGTAAAAATGCCCCGTGGCTGGCGGCGATTCGTTATCTCTACTACAACCCAGCGTCAGCGAAGAGCGGCGAGACGGCGAAAACCAGCAGTCCCCTGTCTGATACCAAAATTGATTTCCACGGCTGGCCGGATCTTCAGCTTCGCTGCGCAGAGTGCTGGCTGTGGGGGCAAAAATATGGCCGCATCGAGGGTGATTTCAATATTAGCGGGGATACTCTGACGCTGGCGAACGGATTGGTGGATACCGGTTTTGGTCGCCTGACTACGGATGGCGTGTGGGTTAGTGCCCCAAGCGGCGTACGGACCTCGCTAAAAGGTAAGCTGCACGGTAATAAAACCGATGATTTCGTGAATTTCTTTGGCGTATCAACTCCGGTAAAAGGCTCTGCATTCGATATCGATTATGACCTGCACTGGCGCGCGCCGCCGTGGCAGCCGGACGTTGCCTCGCTTAACGGAATCTTAAAAAGCCATCTTGGAAAAGGTGAGTTTACCGACCTGAGCACCGGCCATGCCGGTCAGCTTCTGCGTCTGCTGAGTGTTGATGCGCTGCTGCGTAAGTTACGTTTTGACTTTAGTGATACGTTTAGCGAAGGGTTCTACTTCGATTCGATTCATAGCACGGCGTGGATTAAAGACGGCGTGATGAATACCGATGATACGCTGGTCGATGGTCTGGAAGCGGATATCGCCATGAAAGGCTCTGTCGATCTCGTTCGCCGCCAGCTGGACCTGCAGGCCGTGGTAGCGCCGGAAATTTCCGCCACCGTAGGCGTTGCGGCGGCCTTTGCCGTTAACCCGATTATCGGTGCCGCGGTCTTTGCCGCCAGCAAGGTGCTGGGGCCGTTGTGGAACAAGGTCTCGATTTTGCGCTATCGCATCACCGGCCCTATCGATCAGCCGCAAATTAATGAAGTCCTGCGCCAGGCGCGGAGCGACAAAAAGCAATGATTTGACGATTGTGCGTAATTATCGCACTCTCAATAGATAGCGTTCTATACCCGTTATATTTCAAGCCGCAGATGCGTTGGCTACGCTCGTTCACCCCAGTCACATAGTTATCTATGCTCTTGGGGATTCTCTTGCTTGCCGCCTTCCTGCAACTTGAACTATTTAGGGTATCTATTTCCGCCTGATACGCGACAACAAACGAGTAGCATAACGATGAGTCTGAACCTGGTAAGTGAACAATTACTGTCGGCAAATGGCCTGAATCATCAGGATCTGTTTGCCATTCTTGGTCAACTGGCCGAGCGCCGTCTGGATTACGGCGATCTCTATTTTCAGTCGAGCTATCACGAGTCCTGGGTTCTGGAAGACCGCATCATTAAAGATGGTTCGTACAATATTGACCAGGGCGTCGGCGTGCGTGCGGTGAGCGGCGAAAAAACGGGCTTTGCCTATGCCGACCAAATTAGTCGACTGGCGCTGGAACAGAGTGCGCAGGCAGCTCGTACCATCGTGCGTGACCACGGAGATGGCAAAGTCCATACTCTTGGCGCAGTAGAATACAGCTCCCTCTATACCAGCATCGATCCACTGCAGAGCATGAGCCGTGAAGAGAAGCTGGACATTCTGCGTCGGGTGGACAAAACGGCCCGTGCCGCCGACAAGCGGGTGCAGGAAGTTTCCGCCAGTCTGACCGGTGTCTACGAATTAATTTTGGTCGCCGCGACGGATGGCACGCTAGCAGCTGATGTGCGTCCGTTGGTTCGCCTTTCCGTCAGCGTGCTGGTGGAGGAAGATGGTAAACGCGAGCGTGGTGCCAGCGGTGGTGGTGGTCGCTTCGGTTATGATTATTTCCTTGCCTCTCAGGATGGCGAAGTGCGTGCTGATGCCTGGGCGAAAGAGGCCGTGCGTATGGCGCTGGTGAATCTGACGGCCGTTGCCGCACCTGCCGGGATGCTGCCAGTGGTACTGGGCGCGGGCTGGCCTGGCGTACTGCTGCATGAAGCGGTGGGTCACGGTCTGGAAGGTGACTTTAACCGTCGCGGGACCTCAGTCTTCAGCGGCCATATGGGCGAACTGGTGGCATCAGAACTGTGTACAGTCGTTGATGATGGCACGATCGCCGATCGTCGCGGTTCCGTCGCTATCGACGATGAAGGCACGCCGGGCCAGTACAACATACTGATCGAAAACGGCATCCTGAAGGGCTACATGCAGGATAAGCTTAACGCCAGGTTGATGGGCGTGGCGCCAACCGGCAACGGTCGTCGCGAATCTTACGCACATCTGCCGATGCCGCGCATGACCAACACCTACATGCTGGCGGGGAAATCCACGCCGCAGGAGATTATCGAATCGGTTGATTACGGTATCTTCGCCCCGAATTTCGGCGGTGGTCAGGTAGATATTACTTCCGGGAAATTTGTCTTCTCTACTTCTGAAGCCTACCTGATCGAAAAAGGGAAAGTGACGAAAGCGGTAAAAGGCGCGACGCTTATCGGCTCCGGGATTGAAGCGATGCAGCAGATTTCGATGGTTGGCAATGATCTGAAGCTGGACAGCGGCGTCGGCGTCTGCGGCAAAGAGGGCCAGAGCGTGCCGGTTGGTGTCGGTCAGCCAACCCTCAAAGTGGATAAACTCACCGTCGGCGGTACTGCCTGATACTTCTCCAATGCGCTTTCGCATCCTGCGAAAGCGCAGATCAACTTAGCGGGTGATTCCGCGCCCGTGCATACCCTGGTAAATTTTTGCCACCTCAACGAAATATTCCGTCAGAGAGTTAATACATACCTGCACCTTCAGAGGGAGTTTGTCCTTCTCGGTATAGAGCGCATAAACCGGGCGCGGATCGGACTGGTAGCTCGGCAGCAGGATCTCCAGTTCGCCACGATTGATCTTCTCGATCACCCACATCAGCGGAACGTAAGCGACGCCGACACCCGCTGTAAGCCAGCGCACTAGGGTCATCGGATCGTTAGTCACAAAGCGTCCCTGTGGGATCAGCTTGGTTGAGATCCCTTCCGGGGCGATGATTTCAAACTCGTTATCCGGGCGGACGCTATACTCAAGCCAGGAGTGGCTGGCAAGATCTGCGGGTTTGTCCGGACATCCCGCCTGATAGAGGTAGCTTTTCGCGGCACAGAGCACCATCGGCATCGACCCCAGGCGACGGGAAAAGAGGCCGGAATCCTGCAAGGCGCCCACGCGAATTACCAGGTCCAGGCCGTCAGCAATGAGATCAGGGGCGGGGATGCCGGTCACCAGATTTATCGACAACCCGGGATACTCTTTGAGCATTTCGGCGGTAATGCGAGCCAGGACATTCTGTGCCATAGTTGAAGAACAGCCGATGCGCAGCGTACCGATAGGCGTGTTGTTAAAGGCGTATAGCTGTTCATGGACATCCTGGGCTTCGAACAGCATTCGCCGGCAGCCCTGGTAATAGATTTTCCCTGCTTCTGTTAAACCAAGGCTACGAGTGCTGCGGTTGAGCAGCTTAACCTGCAGCTCATCTTCCAGTTTGGCTACAGTCTGACTGATGGAAGAAACGCTCATCTGGAGCTGGCGAGCCGCGGCGGTAAATGAACCTAGTTCAACCACTCTGGCGAAAACGGACATACGTTTTAGTCGTTCCATTATTCACTCTGGCTTAAAAGTGATTTAGATCACACAATATAGATAAGGCTGTAATGATTACGCTAATATACTGTTAGCTACATAATAAATTCATCACAGCTTGTCACCTGTACGCTTCTTATCAAGGTCATCATGAGTCTGTTTCCTGTCATTGTGATTTTCGGCTTGTCGTTTCCGCCGATCTTCTTTGAATTGCTATTGTCTCTAGCCATCTTCTGGCTGGTGCACCGCCTGCTGGTTCCAACCGGCATTTATGATTTTGTCTGGCACCCGGCGCTGTTTAATACCGCGCTATATTGCTGCCTGTTTTATCTGATATCGCGTTTGTTCGTTTGAGGTCGATGTGAAAACACTAACAAGAAATATCCTCCGTACCGCAATCACTGTGATACTGGTTATCCTCGCATTTATCGCGATTTTTCGCGCATGGGTGTATTACACCGCTTCGCCCTGGACGCGCGATGCGCGATTTAGTGCGGATATCGTGGCCATCGCCCCGGATGTCTCAGGGCTGATTTCGCAGGTGGATATTAAGGATAACCAACTGGTTAAGAAAGACCAGGTTTTGTTCGTTATTGACCAACCTCGTTACCAGAAAGCATTAGCCGAAGCTGAAGCCGATGTCTCCTATTACCAGACTTTGGCGCAGGAGAAGCGCGTTGAGGCTGGTCGCCGTAACCGTCTTGGCGTGCAGGCGATGTCTCGCGAAGAGATAGACCAGGCGAACAACGTACTGCAAACCGTTGAGCATCAGTTGGCGAAAGCGACGGCGAACCGCGACCTGGCGAAGCTCGATCTGGATCGCACGGTGATCCGCGCCCCGGCAGACGGCTGGGTGACTAACCTGAACGTCTATAGTGGTGAGTTTATTACCCGGGGTTCTACCGCGGTGGCCCTGGTGAAACAGAACTCTTTCTATGTCATGGCTTATCTTGAAGAGACTAAACTTGAGGGAGTGCGTCCAGGCTATCGTGCTGAAATCACCCCTCTGGGAAGCGGGCACACGATTAAAGGTACCGTGGACAGCATTGCTGCCGGGGTGACCAACGCCAGCAGCAGCAGCGATGCAAAAGGAATGGCCTCTATCGATTCCAATCTTGAATGGGTACGCCTGGCGCAACGTGTGCCGGTACGTATTCATCTTGATCAGCAGCAGGGGAACCTCTGGCCTGCGGGAACCACCGCGACGGTTGTCATTACAGGCAAAGAAGATCGCGATACTAGCCAGGCAAATTTCTTCCAGAAACTGGCTATGCGCCTGCGTGAGTTCGGTTAATCGTCATGGGGATCTTTAGCATTGAACCCCGGCACCTCCGCTTTGCCGTGAAATTAGCATCTGCGGTAGTGCTGGCGCTATTCGTCGGTTTTCATTTCCAACTGGAAACGCCGCGTTGGGCGGTGCTCACTGCGGCTATTGTCGCCGCTGGCCCGGCTTTTGCTGCCGGGGGAGAACCCTATTCTGGTGCGATTCGCTATCGCGGAATGCTGCGTATTGTCGGCACCTTTATTGGTTGTATAGCCGCGCTTGCGATCATCATTGTAATGATCCGCGCTCCGCTGCTGATGATGCTGGTCTGCTGCCTGTGGGCGGGCTTTTGTACCTGGATCTCATCACTGGTGCGTGTCGAGAACTCCTATGCCTGGGGGCTGGCGGGCTATACCGCACTTATCATCATCATTACCATTCACGCAGAGCCGATGCTGGCACCGCAGTTTGCCGTCGAACGATGCAGTGAGATTGTTGTTGGTATCGTCAGCGCTATCTTAGCCGACCTGCTGTTTTCACCGCGTTCGATTAAAAAAGAGATCGATCTTGAGTTGGATAATCTGCTGATTGATCAATATCGCCTGATGCAGCTTTGCGTGGCGCATGGCGATAAAGAAGAAGTCGATAAAGCCTGGAGCGCGATGGTACGCCGTACTAACGCGCTGGAAGGTATGCGTGGGAACCTGATTATGGAGTCCTCGCGCTGGGCAAAAGTGAATCAGCGCCTGAAGGCGATCAATACTCTTTCTCTGACCCTGATTACCCAAGCTTGCGAAACCTACCTGATTCAAAATACGCGCCCTGAAATGGTCACCGATGACTATCGTGAACTGTTTGCTGAACCAGTTGAAACCGTGCAGGACGTTCACCGGCAACTAAAACGGATGCGCCGCTTTCTGACCTGGAAGGGGGAGCATAATACCCCGGTGACGATTTACAGTTGGGTGGGAGCCGCGACGCGCTATCTGTTATTGAAACGCGGAGTGGTCAGCAATACCAAAATCAGCCGTATTGAAAATGAAGTTCTTCAGGGCGAAGTGGTGGTTAAGGCTGAATCTGCTGAGCGCCATCATGCGATGGTTAACTTTTGGCGTACATCTATCTCCTGTATTCTCGGGACACTGTTCTGGCTGTGGACTGGCTGGACTTCGGGTAGTGGGGCGATGGTCATGATTGCGGTGGTCACCGCGCTGGCGATGCGTTTGCCTAATCCCCGGATGGTGGCTATCGATTTCCTCTACGGCACGTTGGCTGCTTTACCGTTGGGTGCGCTGTTTTTCCTCGTGATTATGCCCGCGACGCAGCAAAGCATGCTGCTGCTATGTATTAGCCTTGCCGTGATGGCGTTCTTTATCGGCATTGAGGTGCAAAAGCGGCGTCTGGGCTCGCTGGGGGCGCTGGCCAGTACAATCAATATTCTGGTGCTCGATAACCCGATGAAGTTTGAGTTTAGCCAGTTCCTTGATAGCGCTTTAGGACAGATTGTGGGGTGTTTCCTCGCGCTGATGGTGATCTTGCTGGTCCGCGATAATTCACAGGCACGTACCGGACGCGTGCTATTAAACCAGTTTGTATCGGCAGCGGTTTCGTCGCTGACGACCAATACGGCGCGACGCAAGGAGAACCATCTGCCGGCGCTGTATCGCCAACTTTTTTTACTGCTGAATAAGTTCCCTGGCGATATCGCGCGTTTTCGTCTGGCGCTGACCTTGATTATTGCCCATCAACGTCTGCGTGATGCACCTGTACCGATAAACGACGACCTGTCTGCGTTTCATCGGCAGCTACGGCGTACAGCCGATCGCGTTATTTCTGCCGGTAGCGATGATAAACGTCGATATTATTTCGCCAGACTGTTAGATGAACTCAATATCTATCAGGAAAAGCTACAGCACTGGGAAGCATCACCGCAGGTGACGGAACCCGTGCGCAGGCTGGTGGAGATGCTGCATAAATACCAGCATGTACTGATCAATAGCTAACCGCCTGAACCGCCGCGTTATAGGTTGATATAGCGGGTTTTATGGCTGGATAAGGCGCTAACACTCACCTGGCGATAAGCAGCGTAGATGCTTTAGCATTTGATGAAGCGGAAGAAGGGCTGGAAGGGAACTCGCGTTTTAACGCACGACAGAGACAAAAAAAGCCCCCAACAGGCGGGGGCAAGTCGTCAGATGAGACGACGAGGGTTTATTTGTACAGCTCAGCAGTAGCATGCCAGCTGTCACCAGTACGGGCTTCAATAATACGGTAGCTGCTGGCGCCTTCTTTCTCGGCTTTAGCCGCCAGTTCCTGACGCATATCCATTGGGGCGCTACCTACTTGAGAAACGGAAACGGTACCCATAGATTGCAGATTTTGTGCCTGCTCAGCGTTAACTTGATTGACGGCAGCGTTCGCGCCAAAAGAGAGTACGGAAGCAAGGCCCAGGGATGCGATGATAATTGCGCTTTTCATAATCTTTACTCCAATCATATTGTTTGCAGCGGCGGGAGGTTGCAATGCACTCAGGCCGCTGGGGATATTCTGCATTTCAGCTAATGACCGAAAATTGTTAAATCTTATTTATAAAGCTCTGCAGTTGCATGCCAGTGGTCACCAGTACGCGCTTCAATGATGCGATAGGAGGAAGCGCCTTCTTCTTGAGCTTTCTTATTCAGCATTTCGTGCATATCCATCGGGGAAGCACTTACCGCGCCGACGGAAATAGTGCCGATTGCCTGACGGCCTTGAGCCTGTTCGCTGTTAATAGAATCAGCGGCAAAAGCGCCGAAAGACAGAACGGAAAGGATGCTTAATGCTGCTACAGTGGTTTTGATTTTCATGATGTTCACCTCGTCGAATCTTATTGTTGGGGGTCTTTGTTTCGTGACCCTCATCACAAAATCAAGTATACACTAATCACTGAAAATATTAATACCGTGCTAATTGTTGTTCTTGTAAATAATTACAAAGAAATGTCTTCTTTATAACGTATAAGAATTAGAAATGTCAGGCTTTGGTCATGACTGACTTTTATAGTTAATAAAATCATATGGATAGTATGATTTGATCTTTTGTGCGCTTCAGGGATATTCATTAGGTAAAGGAATGTATAGAAGTGGAAAAACACACTAAATGTTAAAAAAATGCTGATTTTTTGAGAGGAAGCCCTCTGGAGTTAACCAGAGGGAAGAAGCTTAGAGTTCCTGTTCAAACAGGACGAGAATGGCATCATGCAGATCTTTAACGCTAAAACCTCTGGCTGGGGTGGTAAAGATAGTATCGTCACCTGCAATGCTGCCAAGAATACCTTCAGCCTTGCCTAAAGAGTCCAGCAGTCTGGCAATCAGCTGTGCTGCGCCAGGGCTGGTATGGATGACGACGACCGAATCGTTATAGTCGATATCCAGCACCAAATTTTTCAGCGGGCTGGAGGTTGTCGGGACGCCAAGCTCGGCAGGCAGGCAGTACACCATCTCCATTTTGGCATTACGGGTACGCACTGCGCCAAATTTCGTGAGCATACGCGAGACTTTCGATTGATTGATATTATCGAAGCCTTCCTCTTGTAGCGCCTGTACGATTTCACCTTGAGAGCTGAATTTTTCTTCTTTAAGCAGCGCTTTGAACGCTTTAACCAGTTCTTCTTGTTTCGCCGAACTTCGCATAAGTCACCCAATTATGGTGGTAAAAACAACATCATTATGCATAACCATGCATTTTTATGCAAATAATCCGCAGGGGAGAAGCGTAAATAATGTTATGAAGGGGGCATATTTTAGCAAAAAACCCTAATAAGGAACATGCCTTCGTCACGGCACGCAAATTGCTACAAAAGTAAATGAAATGTTATTAAATGATGTTGTTCTGCCCAATGCGCTGGGTGTATTGTAACCAACAGTCGATCCGGTACTACGCTTTGCTGGATGGTCAGTCTCAGGGAGGAAAATGCGAAGCTGTTGCATCGCTGCGCACGACCACGCATTCTTCAGCCATAATTATTGTAATTGTTCATCTTGTGAATTAAGGTCCAGGCGACGGAGTAACGAAAGACTATTTTAACCATAATAAGGAGTTTAGGATGAAAGTTGCAGTCCTCGGCGCCGCTGGTGGAATTGGCCAGGCGCTTGCCCTACTACTTAAGACCCAACTGCCTTCAGGTTCAGAACTCTCGTTGTACGACATTGCTCCGGTAACCCCGGGCGTGGCGGTTGATCTTAGCCATATCCCTACCGATGTAAAAATCAAAGGTTTTTCCGGTGAAGACGCAACCCCGGCACTGGAAGGTGCTGATGTGGTGCTGATATCCGCAGGTGTCGCGCGTAAGCCCGGCATGGATCGCTCCGATTTATTTAACGTTAACGCCGGGATTGTGAAAAATCTGGTGCAACAGATCGCCAAAACCTGCCCGCAAGCCTGCGTTGGGATTATTACCAACCCGGTGAATACAACGGTGGCGATTGCGGCCGAAGTGCTGAAAAAAGCTGGCGTTTACGATAAGAACAAGCTGTTTGGCGTCACGACGCTGGATATTATCCGTTCAAATACGTTTGTCGCTGAGCTGAAGGACAAATCTTCATCAGACGTTGAAGTGCCGGTTATTGGCGGCCACTCTGGCGTAACCATTCTTCCTTTATTGTCACAAATTCCTGGCGTGAGCTTTAGCGAACAGGAAATTGCTGATTTGACTAAGCGCATTCAAAACGCCGGAACTGAAGTTGTTGAAGCAAAAGCCGGTGGTGGTTCAGCGACGCTGTCGATGGGCCAGGCTGCAGCGCGATTCGGCCTCTCTTTGGTTCGCGCAATGCAAGGTGAGAAAGGGGTTGTAGAATGTGCTTATGTTGAAGGTGATGGTCAATATGCCCGCTTCTTCTCACAGCCGTTACTGTTGGGTAAAAATGGCGTAGAAGAGCGCCGAACTATTGGCAAACTCAGCGCGTTCGAGCAGCAGGCTCTGGAAGGGATGCTGGATACGTTGAAGAAAGATATCGCCCTCGGCGAAGATTTTGTGAATAAATAACTTTTCACGAAAAGATAAGCCGGAACCTGTTTTCCGGCTTTTTTATGGTTTTCTCCTGCCCCTGAATGACTCAACCTGCTGGTAAATCTGCTAAACTCCCCCGCGTCTTGACCGGTAATAAACGAGGACGTTGTTGCCATGACTGTCAGTTGGTTGCCGGATATTCCTGTACGGCGATATGCAGGGTGATTTTCTTATCGTCACGCATAATCACCACCGGAATTTCCGAACCCGGGCGAATCTCCGCCACCTGATCCATCGTTTCCAGAGCTGACACTGCGGGTTTATCGTTAACCGAAATAATCACGTCGTTGGCGCGAATCCCGGCCTGGGCGGCTGGGCCTTCCGGCGCAACATCATTCACCACGATCCCCTGAAGCTGATCGATGCCGCCTCCGCCCTGAGCATGTAAAGGCGCAATTTCGCGACCGCTGATGCCAATGTAGCCGCGAATGACGCGACCATCGCGGATCAGCTTATCCATGATCTTAGTTGCCAACTGGAAAGGAATAGCAAAACCGATCCCTTCAGGCGTTTCGCCATCGTTACTTTTATCAAATGACAGGGTGTTGATACCCATAAGTTCGCCCAGGGAGTTCACCAGAGCGCCACCGGAGTTACCGTGGTTGATTGAGGCATCGGTTTGCAGGAAGTTCTGGCGTCCGGTCGGGTTCAGGCCGATACGACCGGTGGCACTGATAATCCCCTGGGTAATGGTTTGCCCGAGGTTATAAGGGTTACCAATCGCCAGCACCACGTCACCGATATGCGGCACGCGTTTTGGGTTAATCGGAATGACCGGCAGGCCGCTACTGGCGTTGATTTTTAATACCGCCAGATCGGTGAGGGTATCTGAACCAACCAGCAGCGCTTCAAAAACCCGACCATCCTGCAACGCGACGATTATCTGATCCGCATCGTTGATAACGTGTTTATTCGTCAGAATGTAGCCACGTTGGTCCATTATCACGCCGGAACCAAGAGTCAGTTGATTTTGGCTGGTGTTGTTAAGGGCGCGGTTATACACGTTCACCACTGCAGGTGCGGCGCGGCGCACAGCAGGATTATAGCTAGCGGGGGATTCATCCGCGCTATCGTATTGCGTGGTCGGCGAAAGCTGCCATTGGCGCAGCGAAGGCATAATGGCCAGCAGCAGACCCCCGACGATCAGGCCAATGAGTATTGAACGTAAAAGCTTTCCAGACATGATGCCGATATCGTTGATGGATGGACAGGCGCAGCATAACACGACTTGTCCGGACATCGCACTGCACGCGATGTCCGGAAAGAGGTTTAGCGCAGTAGCAGATAGATACTTTCGTTGCCGCGAATGACGTTCAGCGCAATAACTGCCGGTTTGCTTTCCAGAACTTTCCGCAGTTCAGCGATGGAGTGTACTCGCTCGCGGTTGAGGCCGATAATAATGTCGTCTTTATGCAGACCCGCTTGCGCGGCAGGGCTTCCTTTATCCACGTTATCAATAGCGACGCCTTTGGTCCCATCTTTCATCTGCCCATCGCTTAACGACGCTCCCTGCAAGGCAGGAATGATAAGTTCAGCGCTGGCGGTAGAAGAGGTGCTCTTATCCAGCGTGACCTCGACCTCGACGGGCTTACCATCGCGCAGTAACCCTAGCTTCACTTTGGTCCCCGGTTCGGTGGTGGCAATACGCGAACGGAGTTCGGCAAAGCTGTTAAGCGATTTGCCATTCAAGCTAACGATAACGTCGCCAGATTTGACCCCAGCTTTAGCGGACCCCGAGTTCGGTAGAACCTCGCTGACGAAGGCACCGCGTTGAACATCAAGATTCATCGCTTTGGCGATATCCGCGCTCATTTCCATGCCTTTAATACCCAGCAGGCCGCGTTTGATTTCGCCAAACTGAATAAGCTGTTGAGCGAGGGTTTGTGCCATATTGCTGGGGATGGCGAAACCAATACCGACGCTGCCGCCGCCTGGTGCCAGAATAGCGGTATTAATACCAATCAGCTCGCCGTTCAGGTTCAGAAGCGCGCCGCCGGAGTTGCCGCGATTGATGGACGCATCGGTCTGGATAAAGTTTTCCAGCCCTTCCAGGTTCAGGCCGCTGCGGCCCAGAGCTGAAATAATCCCGGAAGTGGCAGTCTGCCCAAGGCCAAATGGGTTACCGACGGCGACGGCGAAATCACCCACCCGAAGTTTATCGGAATCGGCGATAGCGATTTGCGTCAGATTGCTGGGCTTTTGTAATTGCAGCAGGGCGATGTCGCTTTGCTCATCGCTACCGATCAGTTTGGCATCGAACTCACGGCCATCGTTGAGCTGGACGCTAATTTTCTGCGCCTGGTTGATGACGTGATTATTGGTCAACACATAGCCTTTCGCTGCATCGATGATGACGCCAGAACCCAGACCTTCAAACGGCTGCGCCTGCTCTTGTGGGGCATTGTCGCCAAAATACTTCTTCAGCTCTTCCGGCATATTCTGTGCCGGAGATGCCGTACCCTCAACCTGTACGCTCACCACCGCTGGCAACACTTTTTCCAGCATCGGGGCAAGGCTTGGCAATGCGCCCTGGCCCGGTACCTGTGTTGGTAATGACGCTGCAGCCGGAGGTAAGGCGGACAACGACAACCCAATGCTTAACGCTAACGCACTCAACAGCAAAGTCTGTTTCTTCATTAGATGCTGGCTCTCGTAACCTGAGGTGTATGGGAAACGTCCCGAATGGCCTGATGTTATTGAATTTTCGATCAGGTAACAATGTGGTCAATGTTTAAATTGTAGCCGGGATGAGAGATGGAGACGGGCGCTGAGAGGGCGCCCGGACAATATTTTTACTGCCGCTGGAGGATTAGTCGCGCTTCGCGCCACCGCGCAGCAGGCCGGATGCGCCTTCAGAGTAGTCGCGCGGCATCTGGACCGGAGCCTGATCGTTACCGGCTTCTGACTCTTCCAGACGATTACGGAACGGATTGGCGTCCGCCATGCTCGCTGGCAGCAGGTTGCTGGAGCTTTTCGCCATATGCTGATACAGCTGACGGTAGTCATGTGCCATGTTATCGAGTAGCTCAGCGCTGTGAGCAAAATGGCTTACCAGCTCTTCACGGTACTCTTCCAGCTCTGCTTTATTCTTTTCCAGTTCGAATTGCAGCGCCTGTTGTTGGCGTAATTTGCGGTTGCCAAAACGCATTGCCACGGCACCAATGATAATACCGACGACTAGCCCAATTAGCGCATATTCCCAGGTCATGAACATCTCCCGTTGTTTTGTGGTTCCGTAGGGTGGCTGTTAGGCTCTCCGCCTGCGCCCGATAGTGCCACTATAACCGCTAATCCCACAGAAGTGGAATCCTGGCGTATCATCGCGTAGTGTAGAACGGCCTTTTTTTCGTCAATCGTGAGCTACAGCATTACGGTTTTCAAGGAATAACAATAAGATCATGCAAAGCCTGTCGCCAACATCGCGTTACCTTTCCGTTCTCAAAGAGGGCAGTCATCAGCCCGACGACGTTCAGCAAGAGGCGGTTAGCCGCCTTGATGCCATTTACCATGAATTGCAGAATAAGCCGTCTGTCGCGCCGCAAAACAATGGCGGTCTGCGGGCAAAATTCGGCAAGCTGTTGGGCAAGCGCGAGCCGGTTGCCGAAACGGTGGCCGTGCGCGGCCTCTATATGTGGGGGGGCGTAGGAAGGGGGAAAACCTGGTTGATGGATATGTTCTATCAAAGCCTGCCAGGTGAACGTAAACAACGTCTGCATTTTCATCGCTTTATGCTGCGTGTTCATGAAGAATTAACTCATCTGCAAGGGCACAGCGACCCGCTGGAGATCGTTGCCGACCGTTTTAAAGCCGAAACTGACGTGCTCTGTTTCGATGAGTTTTTTGTTTCTGATATTACCGATGCGATGCTGCTGGGCGGCTTGATGAAAGCGCTGTTCGCTCGCGGCATTACCCTGGTAGCCACGTCGAACATCCCTCCTGACGAGCTGTACCGTAATGGCCTCCAGCGTGCCCGTTTCCTGCCCGCTATTGACGCTATTAAACAGCATTGTGATGTAATGAACGTTGATGCTGGTATTGATTACCGTTTGCGCACGCTGACCCAGGCGCACCTGTGGCTGTCGCCGCTCAATACCGAGACTCAGCAACAAATGGATAAGCTTTGGCAGGCTCTGGCGGGCGCGAAGCGTGAGCAGACGCCAACGCTGGAGATAAACCATCGTCCGTTGTCGACATTAGGGGTAGAAAATCAGACCCTGGCGGCTTCGTTTACGACGCTGTGCGTGGATGCGCGCAGCCAGCATGATTATATTGCGCTCTCGCGACTGTTTCATACCGTGATGCTGTTTGATGTGCCGGTGATGACGTCGCTGATGGAAAGCGAGGCGCGGCGGTTTATCGCGTTGGTGGATGAGTTCTATGAACGTCACGTTAAACTGGTGGTCAGCGCAGCGGTGCCCCTGTATGACATTTATCAGGGCGAACGGTTGAAATTCGAGTATCAACGCTGTCTATCCCGCCTGCAGGAGATGCAGAGCGAGGAGTATTTGAAGCGAGAGCATTTACCGGGGTAAAACCGGGTACAAATCACATAAAGGGGTCGATCTTTGACCCCGACTTCTCTATAATCTTGCGACCCCACGTTACGAGAAGGTTTTTTTCCCAAAACTTTCTATGTGCCGGCATAGGCTATTCGAAGGGGTAGGTTTGCTGGACAATGTCGTGTGAACCTCAACTGACAAAACGTTTGGGTGTTCACCAACGTGTAACTTATTATTTGGGTAAGCTTTTAATGAAAACTTTTACAGCTAAACCAGAAACCGTAAAACGCGACTGGTATGTTGTTGACGCGACCGGTAAAACTCTGGGCCGTCTGGCTTCCGAACTGGCTCTGCGCCTGCGCGGCAAGCATAAAGCGGAATATACTCCGCACGTAGATACCGGTGATTACATCATCGTTCTGAACGCAGAAAAAGTTGCTGTAACCGGCAACAAGCGTGAAGACAAAATGTATTATCACCACACCGGTCATATCGGTGGTATCAAAGAAGCGACCTTTGAAGAGATGATTGCCCGCCGTCCTGAGCGTGTGATTGAAATCGCGGTTAAAGGCATGCTGCCAAAAGGCCCGCTGGGTCGTGCTATGTACCGTAAACTGAAAGTTTATGCGGGTAACGAGCACAACCACGCGGCACAGCAACCGCAAGTTCTTGACATCTAATCGGGATTATAGGCAATGGCTGAAAATCAATACTACGGCACTGGTCGCCGCAAAAGTTCCGCAGCTCGCGTTTTCATCAAACCGGGCAACGGCAAAATCGTTATCAATCAGCGTTCTCTGGAACAGTACTTCGGTCGTGAAACTGCCCGCATGGTAGTTCGTCAGCCGCTGGAACTGGTCGACATGATTGGTAAACTGGATCTGTACATCACCGTTAAAGGTGGTGGTATTTCCGGTCAAGCTGGCGCTATCCGTCACGGTATCACCCGTGCACTGATGGAATATGATGAGTCACTGCGTGGCGAACTGCGTAAAGCTGGTTTCGTTACTCGTGATGCTCGTGAGGTTGAACGTAAGAAAGTCGGTCTGCGTAAAGCACGCCGTCGTCCGCAGTTCTCCAAGCGTTAATTGTTTTCTGCTCACGCAGAACAATTTGCGAAAAAACCCGCTCCGGCGGGTTTTTTTATGGATAAATCTGTCATTATCCATATGGATCTGCCCTGTTCTTGCCACTTTTTCAGCATTTCCAGAATACCCTCACCACAACGCCTTCAAAATCTGGTAAACTATCATCCAATTTTCTGCCCAAATGCAGGTGATTGTTCATTTTTTGTTTAGATGATAAATGGAAATGATGTCACGCGAATGGGGTTTTTACATCTGGCTGACCATGCGTGGTCGGCAGCAGTACAATAATTCTGAATATACCTGGAGGTTTTCATGGCTGTCGCTGCCAACAAACGTTCGGTAATGACGCTGTTTTCTGGTCCTACTGACATCTATAGCCATCAGGTCCGCATTGTGCTGGCCGAGAAAGGTGTTAGTTTTGAGATAGAACACGTGGAGAAGGATAACCCACCTCAGGATCTGATTGACCTCAACCCGAATCAAAGCGTACCAACGCTTGTGGATCGTGAGCTCACTCTGTGGGAATCTCGCATCATTATGGAATACCTGGATGAGCGTTTCCCGCATCCGCCGTTAATGCCGGTATACCCGGTAGCTCGTGGGGAAAGCCGTCTGTACATGCAACGTATCGAAAAAGACTGGTATTCGCTGATGAATACCATCCAGACCGGTACTGCTACGCAGGCTGATAATGCACGTAAGCAACTGCGTGAAGAATTACAGGCGATTGCGCCAGTCTTCACCCAGAAGCCGTACTTCCTGAGCGATGAGTTCAGCCTGGTTGATTGCTATCTGGCACCGCTGTTATGGCGTTTGCCTGTTCTCGGTGTGGAACTGACCGGAACTGGCGCGAAAGAGCTTAAGGGCTATATGACTCGCGTATTTGAACGTGATTCCTTCCTCGCTTCTTTAACTGAAGCCGAGCGTGAAATGCGCCTGGGTCGAGGCTAATCAATGGATGTATCACAGCTGACGCCGCGTCGTCCGTATCTGTTACGGGCGTTCTATGAGTGGCTGCTGGATAACCAGCTGACTCCGCACCTGGTCGTCGATGTGACGCTGCCGGGCGTACTTGTTCCAATGGAGTATGCTCGCGACGGACAAATCGTTCTTAACATTGCCCCGCGTGCTGTAGGTAATCTGGAACTGGCTAACGACGAAGTACGTTTCAATGCGCGTTTCGGCGGTGTGCCGCGCAATGTCTCTGTACCGATGGCTGCAGTGCTGGCTGTGTACGCACGTGAAAATGGTGCGGGCACCATGTTTGAACCTGAAGCGGCCTACGATGAAGACGTCACCAGTCTGAATGATGACGAAGAATTGCCAGGCAACGACAGCGAAACGGTCATGTCGGTGATTGATGGCGATAAGCCAGATAATCATGATGACGATCCCGATGATACGCCAACTCCGCCACGCGGTGGGCGCCCTGCGCTACGCGTCGTGAAGTAATCTCTATCAGGCCCTTCGGGGCCTGTTTTCTGATCTCTGCAAAATTCTTGTGTTAAGATGGAACAGTCGTCACGTGCTGTCACAAATCACACAATGGTCCCTATGAGCGCATTTGATCCACAAGCCGAAGATACTCCATCCTCCATTGGCAACAGTTTGGGCCGTCGTCCTTTGGCGCGCAAAAAACTGTCCGAAATGGTGGAAGAAGAGTTGGAGCAGATGATCCGCCGACGGGAGTTTGCCGAAGGTGAACAACTGCCGTCAGAGCGTGAATTGATGACGTTTTTTAACGTCGGACGCCCCTCGGTACGTGAAGCGCTGGCGGCGCTGAAGCGTAAGGGGTTGGTGCAAATTAGCAACGGCGAGCGGGCCCGCGTGTCCCGACCTTCAGCGGACACCATCATTGGCGAGCTTTCCGGCATGGCGAAAGACTTTTTGTCTCACCCTGGCGGTATCGCGCATTTTGAACAACTACGCCTGTTTTTTGAATCCAGCCTGGTTCGCTATGCGGCAGAACATGCCAGCGACGAGCAGATCGAAAAGCTGATGCAGGCGCTGAAGATCAACAGCCAGTCGCTTGATGACAATGCGCTGTTTATCCGATCTGACGTCGAGTTTCACCGCGTGCTGGCGGAAATCCCGGGTAATCCGATCTTTATGGCTATTCACGTGGCATTGCTGGATTGGCTAATCGCCGCCCGGCCTACGGTGCCAGAACGTGAGTTGCACGAACATAATAGCGTGAGTTATCAACAACACATTGTTATTGTTGATGCTATTCGCCGTCGCGATCCCGATGAAGCCGATCGCGCCCTCCAAACCCACCTCAATAGCGTCTCCGCCACCTGGCACGCCCTCGGCCAGAAAACACAGCCACGTAAGTAACCCTCTCGATCCTCAGGATCGTTTAGTGAAGTAGATCGCATTATAAGCGTTATCTATTACGCTGCTGCTTAATTGATCTGGTATAACAGGTATAAAGGTACATAGTTAATCACAATAATATCACTATGAGGTTTATATGGCGGTCAATTTACGTGGAGTCATGGCGGCACTGCTTACGCCGTTCGATGGTCAGCAAAAACTGGATAAGGGGAGTCTGCGCCGGCTGGTTCGTTTCAATCTGAGCCAGGGGATCGACGGGCTTTACGTAGGGGGCTCCACTGGTGAAGCCTTTGTGCAGAGCGGCGCTGAGCGTCAGGAAGTATTAGAAATCGTGGCGGAAGAGGCGAAGGGAAAAATGACGCTGATCGCCCATGTCGGCTGCGTGAGTACTCTTGAAAGCCAACAATTGGCGCAGGCGGCGGCAAGCTATGGATATGATGCCGTTTCTGCGGTGACGCCATTCTATTATCCGTTTAGCTTTGAAGAGCATTGCGCGCATTATCAGGCCATTATTGAGTCGGCTGATGGATTGCCGATGGTGGTGTACAACATCCCGGCCCTAAGCGGCGTTAAGCTGACGCTCGATCAGATCAATACTCTGGTGACCTTGTCGGGCGTCGGCGCGCTGAAGCAGACCTCCGGCGATCTTTATCAGATGGAGCAAATCCGTCGGGCTCATCCGGACCTGGTGTTGTACAACGGCTATGACGAGATCTTCGCTTCTGGCCTGCTGGCAGGTGCCGATGGTGGAATTGGCAGCACCTACAACATCATGGGGTGGCGTTATCAGGGGATCGTACAGGCGCTGAAAGCAGGTGATGTCGCCAAAGCGCAACACCTGCAGTGCGAATGTAACAAGGTTATCGATCTGCTGATTAAAACCGGCGTATTCCGTGGTCTGAAAACCGTGCTGCACTATATGGATGTTGTCGCTGAGCCGCTGTGCCGTAAGCCGTTCGCCCCGGTTGACGAACAATTCCTGCCGGAGCTGAAAGCGCTGGCTCAGCAGTTGTTGGCAGAGAAGGCGTAACCGCAAGTTGCCGGGGAGTTACGCTTGCCCGGCCTACATATTTCGACCGTAGGCCGGGTAAGGCGAAGCCGCCACCCGGCACAACAACAAAAAATTATCGGGAGAGTAAAATGAGTACTTCTACCCAGAACATCCCGTGGTATCGCCATCTTAGTCGCCCTCAGTGGCGGGCTTTTTCAGCTGCATGGTTGGGATATTTGCTTGATGGTTTTGATTTTGTCTTGATTGCCCTGGTACTTACCGAGGTCCAGGGGGATTTTGGTCTGACAACGGTCCAGGCGGCCAGCCTGATCTCAGCCGCTTTTATCTCTCGCTGGTTTGGCGGCCTGATGCTCGGCGCAATGGGCGACCGCTACGGTCGACGCCTGGCGATGGTCACCAGCATTATTCTTTTTTCACTTGGTACCCTGGCTTGCGGTTTTGCGCCAGGTTACACCACCATGTTTATCGCCCGTCTGGTTATCGGCATGGGAATGGCAGGTGAGTATGGCTCAAGCGCGACTTATGTTATTGAAAGCTGGCCGAAGCATTTACGTAACAAAGCCAGCGGTTTTCTGATCTCCGGATTCTCCGTCGGGGCCGTTATTGCCGCGCAGGTTTACAGCCTGGTGGTGCCCGTCTGGGGTTGGCGCGCACTGTTCTTCATTGGCATTGTGCCGATCGTCTTCGCTCTCTGGTTACGCAAAAATATTCCGGAAGCCGAGGACTGGAAAGAGAAGCATGAGGGCAAAGAACCGGTGCAGACGATGGTCGATCTGCTTTATCGCGGTAAGCATCGGGTTATTAATATTCTGATGACCGTTGTTGCAGCGACCGCACTATGGTTTTGCTTTGCAGGCGATTTGCAAAATGCCGGTATCGTGCTGTTACTGGGCGTGATGTGCGCGGTTATTTTTATCAGCTTTATGGTCCAGAGCAGCGGTAAGCGCTGGCCCACTGGCGTGATGCTGATGGTCGTCGTGCTTTTCGCTTTCCTTTACTCGTGGCCTATCCAGGCGCTGCTACCCACTTATCTGAAAACCGAATTGGCTTATGACCATACCACGGTAGCGAATATTCTGTTTTTCAGCGGCTTTGGTGCGGCGGTAGGGTGCTGCGTGGGCGGTTTTCTTGGCGACTGGCTGGGAACCCGCAAGGCTTACGTTTGCAGCTTGCTGGCTTCACAGTTGTTGATTATTCCGGTCTTTGCTATCGGCGGCACAAACATATGGGTCCTTGGCCTGCTACTGTTTTTCCAGCAGATGTTAGGACAGGGGATCTCGGGGATCTTACCGAAACTGATCGGCGGTTACTTCGATACCGATCAACGCGCGGCGGGGCTTGGGTTTACCTATAACGTGGGGGCGCTGGGCGGTGCGATTGCGCCGGTTCTTGGTGCCTTAATTGCCCAGCGTCTGGATCTGGGTACTGCACTGGGATCGCTCTCTTTCGGTCTGACGTTCGTGGTGATCCTGTTGATTGGTCTGGATATGCCATCCCGTGTACAGCGTTGGATCCGCCCGGAAGCCGTACGGACCCATGATGCGATTGACGGGAAGCCGTTCAGCGGCGCGGTACCGTTAGGTGGCAGTAAAAGTGGATTAATTAAAACCAGATAACGATCGCCCGGCAGCGGTGCCGGGCGAAAACATTCATCAGGGAGCTATTATGTCTTTGCTGGAAGAATTGGATTTACGCATCAGCGCTAACGGCGGGCTTATTGTTTCCTGCCAGCCGGTCCCCGGCAGCCCTTTGGACAATCCTTCGATCGTTGCCGCGATGGCGCTGGCGGCGGAGCAGGCGGGCGCAGTAGCGTTGCGCATTGAAGGAGTTGAGAATCTGCACGCCACCCGAGCGCTGGTTACGGTGCCGATTATTGGCATTATTAAACGCGATCTGGATGATTCGCCGGTGCGGATCACGCCTTATCTGGAAGATATCGATGCGCTGGCGCAGGCCGGGGCCGATGTCATCGCCATTGATGGCACTGACCGTGAACGCCCGGTTCCGGTGGCAGCGCTGCTGGCGCGCATTCATCAGCACAAGCTATTGGCGATGACCGATTGTTCCTCTCTGGAGGATGGCCTGGCCTGTCAGGCGCTTGGCGCGGAGATTATTGGTACCACGCTTTCAGGCTATACCACGTTGCACACGCCAGATGAGCCCGACCTGGCGCTGGTGGAAGCGCTGACGAAGGCGGGTTGTCGGGTGAATGCGGAAGGCCGCTATAACACCCCTGCTCAGGCGGCAGAAGCTATGCGTCACGGGGCATGGGCGGTAACCGTCGGTTCAGCGATTACCCGGCTAGAGCATATTTGCCAGTGGTATAACTCGGCGTTAAAAGAGGCGCAGCCATGACCACGCTGGCGATAGATATTGGCGGCACCAAGCTTGCCGCCGCGTTGGTCGATAAGGATCTTACTATTCGTGAACGGCGGGAAATCCCGACCCCAGCGAGCGAGCGGCCTGCCGGGCTTGCCGTAGCGTTAGAAGAGCTGATTGCTCCGCTGTTGGCGCAAGCCGAACGATTTGCGGTTGCTTCTACCGGCATTATTCAGGACGGCATTTTAACCGCACTCAACCCAGCTAACCTTGGCGGCCTGGCGCATTTTCCCTTAATCGATTGTTTGTCTGAACTCAGCGGACTGCCTGGAATCGCCCTGAACGATGCCCAGGCTGCGGCGTGGGCAGAATATCGTGCGTTAACGGAGAACGTGAGCGAAATGGTTTTTCTGACGGTTTCGACGGGCGTTGGCGGCGGTATGGTCACTAACGGCAGGCTGCTAACCGGAAGCGGGGGGTTAGCCGGACATTGCGGACATACGCTGGCTGACCCAAATGGGCCACGCTGCGGTTGTGGTCGAGTGGGTTGCGTGGAAGCAATTGCCGCCGGGAGGGCGATTGCCGATGCGGCTGGCGGTGAACTCACCGGGCTGGATGCGAAATCTATTTTTGCTCTCGCGGAACAACATCATCTGCAGGCGCGTTCACTGGTTCAGCGCTCGGCGCAAACGCTGGCGCGGCTGATTGCCGATCTTAAAGCGCTGACCGACTGTCAGTGCGTCGTGGTTGGCGGCAGCATCGGCCTGGCGAATGGATACTTGCCGCTGGTGCGTGAATATCTGGCGCAGGAGCCAGCGGTTTATCACGTCCCGCTACGTGAAGCACGCTATCGGCATGATGCCGGGCTAATGGGCGCGGCGCTGTGGGGCAGGGAGAGAAATCATGATTTTCGGTGATGTAAATAATCCGTCACAGGCAGGGATATCGGCCATGTTGCAGCAAGCAATAATCCTCGCACAGGCGTACGACTTACAAAGTATTGCTCCCGGAAGCTACGAGTTGCAGGGGGGCGATATCTTTATGAACGTGATGCAGTTTGCGTCAGGTTTACCTGAAAAGAAGAAGGCCGAACTGCATGCGCAGTTTATCGATATCCAGATTTTACTGGCGGGTGAGGAGCGTATTTTTTATGGCGTGGCCGACAGTGCGCGGCAGTGCGAAGAGATGCACGTTGATGAGGATTATCAACTGTGCGGTAAAATGGTGGGTGAGCAGTCCATCACCTTGAGGCCCGGTATGTTCGCGGTATTTATGCCGGGGGAGCCGCATAAGCCAGGCTGCGTGGTAACAGAGCCAGCCGATATTAAAAAAGTGGTGATTAAGGTTCGTGCTGACTTGTTAAGCGCATAAAAAAGCCCGATGGAATTAACCATCGGGCCGGAATGATTTACTCGGATAAAATAAGCTATCCGGGTATCCGTATTACACTTCCAGGTAGTTGAGAATCCCGTCAGCCGCCTTACGGCCTTCGGCAATTGCCGTCACGACCAGGTCGGAACCGCGAACGATATCACCGCCGGCGAAGATTTTCGGGTTGCTGGTCTGGAAGGCGTTGTCGCTACCTTCTGGCGCAATAACACGGCCCTGCGAATCCAACTCGACGCTGTGTTTTGCCAGCCACTCCATGCTGTGCGGACGGAAACCAAACGCCATGACTACGGCATCGGCAGGTACCACATGCTCGGAACCGGCGACGATTTCCGCGCGGCGGCGGCCTTTCGCATCCGGCTGACCCATTTCGGTACGCGCCATTTTCACGCCGCAAACCTTACCGTTAGCATTCACTTCCACACCCAGCGGCTGGACGTTGAACTGGAACTCAACGCCTTCTTCACGCGCGTTTTTCACTTCGCGCCTGGAGCCCGGCATGTTCTCTTCATCACGGCGATAAGCACAAATGACATGGGACGCGTTCTGACGGATGGAGGTACGCACGCAGTCCATCGCGGTATCACCACCGCCAAGAACGACAACTCGCTTGCCTTCCATACTGACATACGGTTCATCAGCCGTTTCGCCAAAGCCCATAATCTGCTTAGTGTTGGCGATCAGGAACGGCAGCGCGTCGAATACACCGGAGGCGTCTTCATTTTCCAGCCCACCGCGCATCGACTGATAGGTGCCGACGCCGAGGAATACCGCATCGTAATCTTTCAGCAGGGAATCCAGCTGAATATCGCGGCCCACTTCAACGTTGAGTTTGAACTCAATGCCCATGCCGGTGAAGATTTCACGGCGGCGGGTCATGACCTCTTTTTCCAGCTTAAATGCCGGAATCCCAAAGGTTAGCAAACCGCCGATTTCCGGGTGGCGGTCAAAGACCACCGCCTTGACGCCGTTACGAGTTAACACGTCTGCGCAGGCAAGGCCCGCCGGACCTGCGCCGATAATGGCGACGGTTTTACCCGTCTGCTTGACGCCGGTCAGGTCAGGACGCCAGCCCATTTCGAATGCTTTATCGTTGATATAGCGCTCGATATTGCCGATGGTCACCGCACCGAACTCGTCGTTCAGGGTACAGGAACCTTCGCACAGACGATCCTGCGGGCAAACGCGCCCGCAGACTTCCGGCAGGGTATTGGTTTGATGTGACAGTTCTGCCGCTTCAAAAATACGCCCTTCGTTAGCCAGCTTCAGCCAGTTCGGGATGTAGTTGTGCACCGGGCACTTCCACTCGCAGTACGGGTTGCCGCAGGACAGGCAGCGGTCTGCCTGTGCTTTGGCCTGACCTTCGGAAAACGGCTCGTAGATCTCGATAAACTCTATCTTGCGGATCTTCAGCGGTTTCTTTGGCGGATCAACGCGCTGGAGGTCGATAAATTGATACACGTTCTGACTCATCTTAACCCCTTACTGCGCCTGCACCCGCAGCTCAGCTGCGGAACGACTACGGTGACCCAACAGTGCTTTAACATCGCTGGACTTCGGTTTAACCAGCGCAAACTTCGCTGAGAAGGCTGGCCAGTTGGCCAGAATTTCTTCGCCGCGCTGAGAGCCGGTAAGATGCACGTGCTCGGTAATCAAACCGCGCAGATGCTCTTCGTGGATAGCCAGAGAGTCAACGTCCAGCACTTCCACCAGCTCCGGGTTCACGCGTTTGCGGAAATCACCGTCTTCATCCAGAACATAACCGAAACCACCGGTCATCCCCGCACCGAAGTTGACACCCGTTTTGCCCAGCACGCAGACAATCCCGCCGGTCATATATTCACAACCGTTATCGCCAATACCTTCGACCACAGTGATCGCCCCGGAGTTACGCACTGCGAAACGCTCGCCTGCGCGCCCCGCTGCATACAGACGACCGCCGGTCGCGCCATACAGGCAGGTGTTACCGATGATGCTGGCTTCGTGGCTACGGAAGGCAGAGCCGACCGGAGGACGAATCGCCAGCAGGCCGCCAGCCATACCTTTACCGACATAGTCGTTGGCATCGCCTGTCAGATGCAACTCAACGCCACCTGCGTTCCACACGCCGAAGCTTTGGCCCGCAGTACCGCTGAAGTGAGCGGTAATCGGGTCGGCTGCCAGGCCCTGGTCGCCGTGGGTCTGGGCGATATAACCTGACAGCGATGCCCCAACGGAACGGTCGGTGTTGCGGATATCGAACCAGAACGTTTTACTCTGCTTGCTGTCAACGAACGGTTTCGCCTGCTGGAGCAGTTGCGCATTGAGCACGCCATTGTCAAACGGCGGGTTGTTCTCCGTGCAGTACAGCGCTTTGCCTGGATGCGGCTCTGCGGTCTCCAGCAGTTTGCCCAGATCCAGTTTCTGCTGCTTGGCAGTAAAACCATCCAGCTCTTTCAACAGGTCGGTACGGCCAATCAGATCTACCAGACGTTTTACACCCAGCGAAGCCATCAGCTCGCGGGTTTCGCGGGCGATAAATTCAAAGTAGTTTGTCACTTTGAACGGCAGGCCGTGGTAGTGGTTCTTACGCAGTTTTTCATCCTGAGTTGCTACGCCGGTTGCGCAGTTGTTCAGGTGACAAATACGCAGATATTTACAACCCAGCGCCACCATCGGGCCGGTACCGAAGCCGAAGCTCTCTGCGCCCAGAATCGCGGCTTTAATGATGTCGACGCCGGTTTTTAAACCGCCATCCACCTGCAGACGGATCTTGTGACGCAGACCGTTAGCCACCAGTGCTTGCTGAGTTTCCACCAGGCCTAGTTCCCACGGACAGCCCGCATATTTCACTGATGAGAGCGGGCTTGCACCGGTGCCGCCGTCGTAACCTGCGATGGTAATCAGGTCTGCATAGGCTTTCGCTACGCCGGTGGCGATGGTGCCGACGCCCGGTTCGGAAACCAGCTTCACAGAGATCATCGCTTTTGGGTTGACCTGTTTAAGGTCGAAAATCAGCTGTGCCAGATCCTCGATAGAGTAGATATCGTGGTGCGGCGGCGGGGAGATCAGCGTCACGCCCGGTACTGAATAGCGCAGTTTGGCGATGTATGGGGTGACTTTATCACCCGGTAGCTGACCGCCTTCGCCGGGTTTCGCACCCTGAGCGACTTTAATCTGGATAACGTCGGCATTGACCAGGTAAGCCGGAGTCACGCCGAAACGACCGGAGGCGACCTGCTTAATGCGCGACACCTTATTGGTGCCGTAGCGCGCCGGATCCTCACCGCCTTCACCGGAGTTTGAGTTGCCGCCGATGCTGTTCATCGCTTCTGCCAGCGCTTCGTGCGCTTCCGGGCTCAGCGCGCCGATGGACATTGCTGCCGTATCGAAACGTTTAAACAGTTCGTTTGCCGGTTCAACGTCGTCCAGGCTGACGGTAGTGCCGTCCGGGGTAATGGCCAGCAGATCGCGCAGCGTTGCCGCCGGGCGCTCGTTAACCAATTTCGCGTACTGCTGATAGTCGCTGTATTCGCCGCTTTGTACCGCTTGTTGCAGGGTACGCACCACGTCCGGGTTGTAGGCGTGATATTCGCCGCCGTGGACGTATTTCAGCAGACCGCCCTGATCCAGCGGCTTACGCGCCAGCCAGGCACGTTTTGACAGGTTCAGTAGATCCTGCTGGAAGTCGTCGAAACCAGCGCCGCCGATACGGCTGACAACGCCCAGGAAGCACAGGTCAGACACTTCGTGATGCAGGCCCACTGCTTCGAACAGTTTCGAGCAGCGATAGGACGCGATAGTTGAAATCCCCATCTTCGACATGATCTTATACAGACCTTTATTGATGCCGTTACGGTAGTTCAACATCACCGCGCGGTACTCTTTGTCGATGGCTTTGTTATCTACCAGCTTCGCCAGAGTTTCATAGGCGAGGTACGGGTAGATGGCCGTCGCGCCGAAGCCCAGCAGCACCGCAAAGTGGTGCGGATCGCGGGCGCTGGCGGTTTCGACAATAATGTTGGCATCGCAGCGCAGGCTCTTATCGACCAGACGGGTCTGGATCGCGCCTACCGCCATCGGAGCGGGTACCGGCAGACGGTTTTTAGCGATGTTGCGGTCAGAGAGCACCAACAGGACGGTTCCGTCACGCACCATTTGTTCGGCTGTATCGCACAGCGCCTTCACCGTCTCAGCCAGCGTGGTTTCGGTGGCATCAAACGTGATATCCAGGACGTCGGCGCGATAGTGCTCCTCTTCCATGGTGGTCAGCTGTTTAAAATCGGAGTACAGCAGAATCGGTGACTTGAAGCTCAGGCGGTGCGCCTGGCCTTCCGCTTCGCAGAAGACGTTCATTTCACGACCGATGCTGGTGGCCAGCGACATTACGTGGGCTTCACGCAGCGGATCGATCGGCGGGTTAGTCACCTGCGCGAACTGCTGGCGGAAGTAATCGTAAATGATACGCGGTTGGCTGGAGAGCACGGCAAATGGGGTATCATCGCCCATTGAACCGACCGCTTCCTGGCCGTTTTCGCCCAGTACGCGCAGGACGGAATCCAGCTCTTCAGCGCTGTAGTTAAACTGTTTCTGATAGCTGGCGAGCATGTCGTCATCAAACTGACGGCTACCGACATCTTCATCAGGCAGGTCTTCAAACGGGACCAGACGGCGGACGTTTTTCTCCATCCACTCTTTATAAGGATGGCGGCTTTTTAGATCGTTATCGGTTTCCGCTGAATGCAGAATACGCCCCTCGCGGGTATCGATAACCATCAGCTCGCCTGGGCCAACGCGGCCTTTTTCGACCACTTCGTCAGGCTGGTAATCCCAGATGCCGACTTCAGAGGCGCAGGTGATCAGTTTGTCTTTGGTGATAACGTAGCGCGCCGGGCGCAGGCCGTTACGGTCGAGGTTACAGGCCGCATAGCGACCGTCGGACATCACGATACCTGCCGGGCCATCCCACGGCTCCATGTGCATGGAGTTAAAGTCGAAGAATGAACGCAGGTCGGGATCCATATCCGGGTTGTTCTGCCAGGCTGGCGGCACCAGCAGGCGCATGGCACGGATAATGTCCATCCCGCCCGCCAGCAGCAGTTCCAGCATATTATCCATTGAACTGGAGTCAGAGCCGGTTTCATTGACGAACGGCGCAGCATCGTGGAGATCCGGGATCAACGGCGTCTGAAACTTATAGGTACGGGCACGGGCCCACTGGCGGTTACCAGTAATGGTGTTAATTTCACCGTTGTGCGCCAGATAGCGGAACGGCTGCGCCAGCGGCCAGCGCGGCACGGTGTTGGTGGAAAAGCGCTGGTGGAACAGGCAGATGGCTGATTCCAGGCGCAGGTCCGCGAGGTCCAGGTAGAAGCGCGGCAAATCCGCCGGCATACACAGACCTTTATAAATGTTCACCAGATTAGACAGGCTGCAAACGTAGAAATCTTTATCTTCTTGCAAGCGCTTTTCGATACGGCGACGGGCGATGAATAAACGGCGCTCCATATCACGCGGACGCCAGCCAGCCGGGGCGTTAACAAAGATTTGTTCAATACGGGGCAGCGAAGAGAGTGCGATTTCACCGAGAACGCCTTCGTTGGTTGGCACTTCGCGCCAGCCGACAATAGACAGGGTTTCGCGTTGAAGTTCTTCTTCGACGATGCGGCGCGCCGCTTTGGCCAGTTCAGGATCTTTATTAAGGAATAACATCCCAACGGCGTAATTTTTGGCTAAACGCCAGCCGCGCTCTTCCGCAACGATTCGGAAGAAACGATCGGGTTTTTGTAGCAGCAAGCCACAACCGTCGCCGGTTTTTCCATCGGCGAGGATCGCGCCGCGGTGCTGCATTCGGGCCAGTGCGTGTATAGCGGTTCGCACTACCTTGTGGCTAGGTTCGCCTTCTATGTGGGCGATCAGGCCGAAACCACAGTTATCCCTCTCAAGGGATTTATCGTACAACATATCAGTGAACCTCCCCAGGCTCTACGGGACACCCTCCGAACCGTTGCGCACGGGCACAGAAAGAGCATGGCGACGGGGTTTGCACCTCGCATTCGCCCTCTTTAAATCCTTTTCGCATCGGTACACAAGTTTGAGGACTTGCTGTTAAGAGGGAATCTCAATTACTGCATAAATATGATGAGCAGAGCGCTCATCCAGAAAGCTTCCAGCGGATTCCCAAGTTATCGGGAATCCGCACATACGTCAAATGGCAATCTTATTTATACAAAAATGTGCTATGTAACACTTAGTTTTATGATTTTTAAGAGAATAATAACATTTCGAATGCTGCTGAAACGTAACCGACGGCATAATTGAGTGTGATCTGTCTCACTATATCGATGGCACAAGATTATCGGTCTGTGCTGAATAGTTTTTTTATAACAGACTATTTGACTGCTTTTCATTTGAATTTCGGAAAGTAATACTGTTTTATGTTCTGGCAAAGATAATTGCAAAAACAGAGGCTATGTATAAGGAAAACTCATCACTATGAATGTGAATTAAATTGCGGTTATCTTGAGTGTTTATGCAATGAGGTAAGCGGCCGCGTTGACGATTGATCCAGGTCATCGCCGTCGGTAGCTAAAAATGGCAGGCTTGGCCCTTTTCTTAAGGCCGGTCTATCAGATTATGCAGTTACAAAAATTAGTCAATATGTTTGGTGGGGATCTTGCGCGTCGTTATGGCGAAAAGGTTCATAAACTGACGCTGCATGGTGGATTTAGCTGTCCAAATCGCGATGGCACTATTGGTCGTGGCGGCTGCACATTTTGTAATGTGGCTTCTTTCGCCGATGAACAACAGCAGTATATTTCGATTGCCGAACAGCTGGCGCATCAGGCGCAGCGGGTTAATCGCGCTCAGCGCTATCTGGCTTATTTTCAGGCCTACACCAGCACTTTTGCTGAAGTTCAGGTACTGCGTTCCATGTATCAGCAAGCGGTGAGCCAAGCCAATATGGTTGGGCTGTGCGTTGGCACTCGCCCGGACTGTGTGCCTGAAGCAGTATTAGATTTACTTAGCGAATATCGGGAGTTGGGTTATGAAGTATGGCTGGAGCTTGGGCTGCAAACCGCACATGATAAAACGCTGCATCGGATAAATCGCGGTCACGATTTTGCCTGCTATCAGCACACGACCCGACTGGCGCGTGAACGTGGCCTGAAAGTATGTTCACATCTGATTGTCGGGCTACCGGGAGAGGGGCAGCATCATTGCCTGCAAACCCTGGATCGGGTGGTTGAAACCGGCGTTGATGGTATTAAGTTGCATCCACTTCATATTGTGAAGGGCAGCATCATGGCAAAAGCGTGGGAAGCCGGAAGGTTGAACGGTATTGAACTGGACGACTATACGGTCACTGCAGGAGAGATGATTCGCCATACCCCACCTGAGATTATTTATCACCGTATTTCTGCCAGTGCCCGTCGTCCGACGCTGCTGGCACCACTATGGTGTGAGAACCGCTGGACCGGGATGGTTGAGCTGGATAAATACCTTAATCAGCACGGTGTCCAGGGCTCGGCCATCGGTCCTGGCTGGGTGTCTCCGGTAACTACGAAATAATGAAAACCGTCACGTGTTCCTTTCACGACAGCCTGCAAAAAGTAATGTGATCTTTGTCACTATCATCAATATTTCTCTGGTTATGAAAACTGGTATGGTAGTAGGCTATTATTTATTGATAACATTGACTCAGGTGGTTTCGTATGCAGATGACAATGCGTTGGTTTGGTCCAGATGAAGATAAGGTCTCTCTGGAATATATTCGCCAGGTTCCGGGTGTAGAAGGTGTTGTAGGCGCACTTTATGATGTCGCCGTTGGTGAGGTCTGGCCAGTTGATAAAATTGAGGATCTGGTGAAGCAAGCCCATGCCGCTGGGCTTACAATGGAAGTCATTGAAAGCGTCAACATTCATGACGATATTAAGATCGGTTTACCTTCCCGCGATCGTTATATCGCCAATTATCAGCAAACTATCCGCAATCTTGCTCAGTTTGGCGTTAAGGTCATTTGCTACAACTTCATGCCGGTTTTTGACTGGATGAAGACGGACATGAACTATGTTCTGCCGGATGGCTCCCTGACGATGGCTTTTGAGAAGAAAGATATTGATAAGAGTCTTGAAGAGGTGGTGAAAGAGGTTCTGGAAAATTCGAATGGTTTTGCGCTGCCGGGCTGGGAACCAGAGCGGCTGGCAAAAGTTCAGGACCTGTTTGCTCAATATAAAGATGTTGATGACAAAGTACTGCGTGAAAACCTGGTCTATTTCCTGAATGCAGTGATCCCCGTTTGTGAAGAGGTGGGGGTGAAAATGGCTATTCATCCTGATGATCCGCCGTACTCAATTTTTGGTCTACCGCGAGTGGTGAAAAATCGTGACGATCTGGACTGGATTTGTCGGGCGGTGGATTCAGAGGCGAATGGCATCACGCTCTGTACCGGCTCTATCGCGGAAGACCCGGCTAATGATGTCTACTCGATTCTGGCCGAGTTTACTCGTCGTAAGCGAATCCATTTTGCCCATGTGCGTAATATAAATCTCATCAAAGACAAAGACTTTTATGAGTGCGCTCACCCATCAGAATTTGGCTCTTTAGATATGTACAAAGTGATGCAGGCGCTCTATGACAATGGTTTTAGCGGCTATATTCGCCCGGATCATGGGCGCTTTATTTGGAGAGAAACAGGGCGTCCAGGCTATGGGTTGTACGATCGCGCGCTGGGAGTAACCTACCTCAAAGGGCTATGGGAAGCACTCAGTAAGCGCTAACGACCAGTCCTGTTTCCAATCTATATTCCGGCTGACTGTAATCCTGGGTCAGCCGCGTAACACAATCCTTCCCGCATTTTTTGCACAACTTACAGCGTCTTGCTCAGAATTGAGTATTATTGTGCGAAGTTGTCGCGAAGGAATCTCCTATGAAGCAAATCCGTATGCTGGCGCAGTATTATGTTGACCTGATGATGAAGTTGGGTCTGGTGCGCTTTTCCATGCTACTGGCCCTTGCGCTGGTGGTACTGGCGATTGTGGTGCAAATGGCCGTGACCATGGTGCTGCACGGCCAGGTAGAAAGTATTGATGTTATCCGCTCCATCTTCTTTGGCCTGCTGATTACCCCGTGGGCGGTCTATTTCCTCTCGGTCGTTGTTGAGCAACTGGAAGAGTCCCGGCAGCGCCTCTCGCGGCTAGTGGAGAAGCTGGAGGAGATGCGCGAGCGCGATCTCAAGTTGAATGTGCAGCTTAAGGACAACATCGCCCAGCTTAATCAGGAAATCGGTGAACGTGAAAAAGCTGAAGCAGAACGTGAAACGACGCTTGAGCAACTGAAAATTGAGATGAAGGAACGTGAAGAGGCGCAAATTCAGCTTGAGCAGCAATCCTCCTTCCTGCGCTCCTTCCTTGATGCGTCACCTGATTTGGTTTTCTATCGTAATGAAGACAAAGAATTTTCCGGTTGTAACCGTGCGATGGAGCTATTAACCGGTAAAAGTGAGAAGCAGCTTATTCATCTGAAACCACAGAATGTTTACAGCGCAGAAGTGGCGGAGAAAGTACTGGAAACGGATGAGAAAGTTTTCCGCCATAACGTATCGCTAACCTACGAGCAGTGGCTGGATTATCCGGATGGGCGCAAGGCCTGCTTTGAAATCCGCAAGGTACCGTATTATGACCGCGTAGGTAAGCGACGTGGCTTGATGGGCTTCGGTCGCGATATTACCGAGCGTAAGCGCTATCAGGACGCGCTGGAACGGGCCAGCCGTGATAAGACCACCTTTATCTCTACCATTAGCCATGAGCTGCGTACGCCGCTTAATGGCATCGTGGGGCTTAGCAGGATCCTGCTGGATACCGATCTAACCGCAGAGCAGGAAAAATACCTGAAAACTATCCATATCTCAGCCGTGACGCTGGGTAATATCTTCAACGATATTATTGAGATGGACAAAATGGAGCGGCGTAAAATTCAGCTGGATAATCAGCCGGTTGATTTCACTGGCTTCCTCGCTGACCTGGAAAACCTCTCTGGCCTGCAGGCGCAGCAGAAAGGTCTGCACTTTGTGCTGGATCCCGCACTTCCGCTGCCGCATCAAGTGATAACCGACGGTACGCGGTTGCGCCAGATTCTGTGGAACCTCATTAGTAACGCAGTGAAATTTACTCCGCAGGGCGGGAATGTAAACGTCCGCGTGCGTTATGACGAAGGCGATATTCTGCATTTTGAAGTAGAAGATTCCGGTATTGGTATTCCTGAAGCGGAACAGGACAAAATCTTCGCCATGTATTATCAGGTTAAAGATAGCCAAGGAGGCAAGCCCGCGACCGGCACCGGTATTGGCCTTGCGGTATCGCGTCGTCTGGCGCGCAACATGGGCGGTGATATCTGCGTTTCCAGCCTGCCGGGCAAAGGGGCGACCTTTACGCTCACCGTACATGCACCTGCTATTGCTGAAGAAGTCGAAGACACTTTGGCAGAAGATGAAATGCCATTACCGGCGCTGAACGTGTTGTTGGTGGAAGATATTGAACTGAATGTGATCGTCGCGCGCTCGGTGCTGGAGAAACTGGGCAATAGCGTGGATGTGGCAATGACCGGTAAGGCCGCGCTGGAGATGTTTGTGCCCGGTGAATACGATCTGGTTCTGCTCGATATTCAGCTGCCGGATATGACGGGACTGGATATCTCTCGCCAGCTGAAACAACGCTTTGCTGCTGATGAACTCCCGCCGCTGGTGGCGCTCACCGCTAATGTACTGAAGAACAAAAACGAGTATCTGGACGCCGGGATGGACGATGTCCTGAGTAAACCGTTATCGGTCCCGGCGCTAACCGCAATTATCAAAAAATTCTGGGATTCACCGGAAGAGGAAGAGAACGATATGCCATCCGTAGATGTCAGTAAATCGACTTCTGTACTGGATATTCCGATGCTTGAGCAGTATATCGAACTGGTGGGACCGAAGCTTATCAATGACGGTCTGGTGGTTTTCGAGAGAATGATGCCGGGCTATCTGGCAGTTCTGGAATCGAATCTAACCGCGCGTGACCAGAAAGGCATTGTCGACGAAGGGCATAAAATTAAGGGGGCGGCTGGCTCAATTGGTTTGCGTCACATTCAGCAGCTTGGGCAACAGATTCAGTCACCAGATTTGCCGGCATGGTCAGATAACGTTGCAGAGTGGGTTGAAGAGATGAAATCCGAGTGGCAAAGCGACGTTGCGGTACTGAAAGCGTGGGTAGCGGCGGCTGATAAAAAATGACCCCGGATAAACCGGGGTGCGCGAATACTGCGCCAACACCAGGGAACTGGTTGTTGTGCCAGAATCATTTGAGTGATTTTTTTACACGGCGCAACCTGAGGATTTGGCTTGCTCGCTGATTAAGATAGCAAAGCTTAAATAATTTGTTACGTGAATCGGTAAAATATGTGAAGCATAGCGAGTAAATCAAAATTTTTGACTGGTTCCATAAACTTGTACTAAGGGGCTGATGTGATGAAGAAAATTGGTGTGGTGCTAAGCGGTTGCGGTGTTTTTGACGGCAGCGAAATTCATGAAGCGGTTATTACCTTGCTGGCGATTGCTCGCAGCGGCGCCCAGGCCATCTGTTTTGCACCTGATAAAGTACAAACTGATGTTATCAATCATTTGACCGGGGAAGCGCAGGCTGAAAGCCGTAATGTGCTCGTTGAGGCCGCACGTATTGCGCGCGGGGAAATTCGCCCCCTGGCAGATGCCCGAGCGGATGAGCTGGATGCGCTGATTGTGCCCGGCGGATTTGGCGCGGCGAAAAACCTCAGTAGCTTTGCTTCCCAGGGCAGTGAATGTACGGTGGATAGCGATCTGAAAGAACTGGCTCTGGCCATGCATCTGGCGGGTAAACCGTTGGGCTTTATCTGTATCGCTCCGGCGTTGCTACCTAAAATTTTCTCATTTCCGCTACGCGTGACTATCGGCACCGATCTGGATACCGCAGATGCATTAGAGGAGATGGGCGCTGAACACGTGCCTTGCCCGGTCGATGACATAGTGGTTGATGAAGACCACAAAGTGGTGACGACTCCGGCATATATGCTGGCGCCGAATATTGCTGAAGCGGCGAGCGGAATTGAAAAACTGGTCGCTCGTGTGCTGGTTTTGACTGCATGAAGTCTCGTTTTTCCCCGCTGAGAATGATCAAACGTCTTTTGCTGCGGTTGATGTTGGCATGTTTGGTGGTATGGGGCGGTGGCATTGTGCTGTTTAGCATCGTTCCGGTTCCTTTTTCAGCAGTGATGCTGGAGCGACAGGTTAGCGCCTGGGCCTCTGGAAATTTTCATTACGTCGCCCATTCTGATTGGGTGGGGATGGATGAGATATCTCCCTGGATGGGGCTTGCGGTGATTGCTGCTGAAGATCAGAAATTCCCTGAGCACTGGGGTTTTGATGTGTCTGCCATTGAGAAGGCGTTGGCACATAATGAGCGCAACGAGAGCCGCATTCGCGGTGCCTCAACGCTATCACAGCAGACCGCAAAGAATTTGTTCTTATGGGATGGTCGCAGCTGGCTGAGAAAAGGGCTGGAGGCTGGGCTGACCGTCGGTATCGAGACCGTCTGGAGCAAAAAACGTATCCTCACGGTTTATTTGAATATTGCTGAGTTTGGTGAAGGGACGTTTGGTGTGGAAGCCGCATCACAGCGCTATTTTCATAAACCGGCCAGTAAGTTGACCGCTTCTGAAGCGGCGTTGTTAGCTGCGGTCTTACCTAACCCGATTCGCTTTCGCGCAGACGCACCGTCAGGATACGTCCGTAGTCGGCAAGCGTGGATTTTACGCCAGATGCGTCAATTGGGTGGGGAAGAGTTTATGCAGAAAAATAAGCTACATTGATGTTTTTAGTGGCTAAATTTATAACCCCGGTAAGCATTACGCAACGCAACCGGGGGTTGTGCTAGTCTTCATCAAAACCGGCGTTGAACAGCGCGATAACCGCTGCCAGCGCTTCAACTTCCTGCGGGCCATTCGCTTCAATCTCAATCTGACGTCCTTTGGCTGAGTCAAGCATCAGCAGGGCAATTACGCTATTGGCCTCTGCCTCAGTGCCTTCATCATTGCGCAGCAGGACTTCAGCATCATAGTTCTGCATTAACTCAAACAACTTCATTGCCGGGCGGGCATGCATGCCCAGCTTATTGGTGATCTCAACGGTTTGCTTAACGGTCATGATTTACGTTTTTCCAGCGTCCGATGACGAGACTGCACGTTCTTACCGCGCGAGCGGAAGTAGTCAGCCAGCTGTTCGGCGATGTAGACCGAACGGTGTTTACCGCCAGTACAACCAATGGCCACCGTCAGATAGCTGCGATTATTGGTTTCCAGCATGGGTAACCATAGTTCAAGATAGCTACGAGTCTGGTAGATAAAATTGTGAACTTCCGTGTGTCGGTCGAGGAAGGCGGCGACAGGTTTGTCCAGACCTGTCATCGGGCGCAGCTTCGGATCCCAGTGTGGATTAGGCAAGAAGCGCACATCGAAAACGTAGTCGGCATCGATAGGGATACCATGCTTGAAGCCGAAAGATTCGAAGACCATCGTCAGCTCACGTTCGCGTTTGCCTAGCAAACGAGTACGCAGCATTTCTGCCAGCTCATGCACCGACATCTCGGAAGTATCGACGATCAGATCGGCGCGAGAACGCAGCGGTTCCAGCAGGTCGCTCTCTTCATCAATAGCGCTTTCGAGCGACAGATTTTTGCTCGACAGCGGATGTAAGCGGCGCGTATCGCTGTAGCGGCGAATTAAGGTGTTGCGATCGGCGTCAAGAAACAGCAACTGAGGCGAAAATTCTGCGGGCAGATTTTTCATTGCCTGCTCAAAGATTTCCGGTGACTCAGGCATGTTACGTACGTCAATGCTGACGGCAGCCGAGATATTTCTATCTGCGAGCGAGCGTGCCAGTTCGGGTAACAAAACCACCGGCAGGTTGTCCACGCAGTAGAAACCCATATCTTCCAGCGCTCGCAGGGCGACGGATTTCCCCGATCCTGAACGGCCGCTGACGATCATCAGTACCATGTACCGTTTCTCCTCAGTACGATAAAGAGTAAGGTGCGACTCCCGTTATGCCCCATCGTTGCTTCCTGCTTCGGTGATAATTTCATACAACTCTTCGTTGCTTTGGGCGGCGCGTAGTCGGCGACAGGTTGCTTTATCCGCCAGACGTTTTGCGACCAGTGAAAGCGTATGCAGATGAGTTTTGGTCTGATCGGCGGGAACGAGAAGCGCAAACAGGAGATCGACAGGTTGATTATCGATCGCATCAAAAGCGATCGGGGTTTCCAGTTGGACAAAAACGCCAACGGCCCGAAGCGTATCCTCTTCGAGTTTTCCGTGTGGGATCGCGATACCGTTACCGATCCCGGTACTGCCCATTTTCTCGCGAGTGAGGATCGCTTCGAACACCACCTGAGGCGGCAAGCCTAGCTGTTTTGCTGCCAGCTCGCTGATGATTTCCAGGGCACGTTTCTTGCTCTGGCAGTGAACCTGGCTACGGGTACATTCCTGGTTAAGGACATTGCTCAGTTGTAGAGCCGAATCGTTATTTATCATAATTTCACCTGAGCTCGCCCTGACCAACCGCCTGCTGGCGGTTGGCGTAGGTTATGCCCGGACAATTAGCGTTGTTTCAGTTTATCTTTATGTTTTGTTAGCTGTCTTGCCAGCTTATCAATAAGACCATCGATAGCGGCATACATATCCTGCCCTTCCGCACTGGCATGGATTTCACCACCGTTGACATGCAGGTTGGCATCCGCAATTTGCGTTACCTTCTCTACCTTTAACACAATGTAGACCTGATTGATCCTATCGAAAAACTGCTCCAGCTTGCTAAATTTTGTGTTAACAAAATCGCGCAGAGCAGGGGTTATTTCTACATTGTGTCCTGTAATGTTGAGCTGCATAGTGTCTTCCTTATCGGTTGGGTCAAACCAGTTGTTTACGCTGATTCGACGGCGGAATGGATAAAGACTCTCGATACTTAGCGACGGTTCGGCGCGCCACCATAATACCCTGATCGGATAACATGGTGGTGAGCTTACTGTCGCTCAACGGCTTCGCGGGGTTCTCCGCGGCGATTAACTTCTTCACCAGCGCGCGAATGGCCGTCGACGATGCTTCGCCGCCGCCTTCTGTGCTTACATGGCTGGAGAAGAAATACTTCAGCTCAAAAATACCGCGTGGACTATGCAGGTATTTTTGGGTAGTAACGCGTGAAATGGTCGATTCATGCATTTCGACGGCCTGGGCAATATCAGCCAGTACCATCGGCTTCATATGCTCTTCACCTTTCTCGAAAAAGGCCTGCTGCTGCTCAACAATGCAGCGGCTGACGCGCAGTAGCGTATCGTTACGGCTCTCCAGGCTTTTGATCAGCCAGCGAGCCTCCTGCAGATTGCTGCGGATAAACTGGCCGTCGGCATCATTGCGCGTGCTGTTACCCATTGCAGCATAGTGCTGATTGATCTTCAGGCGCGGTAGGCTATCTGAATTGAGTTCAACAACCCAATGGTCATTCACCTTACGCACCAGCACGTCAGGAATGACATATTCTGGTTCGCCGGTTTGGATGGATTGACCAGGGCGCGGATCCAGGGATTGGATCAGGCTTACCGCTCCCTTTAATACTTCTTCTTTGAGGCGGGTTACGCGCATGAGAGAGCGGAAATCATGATTCGCTAGTAGATCAAGGTGATCGCTGATGATCTGACGTGCTTCATCAATCCAGGGTGTTTCTCTGGCAAACTGCGAAAGTTGAACCAGCAGGCAGTCGCGCAGATCTTTTGCCGCTACGCCGACGGGGTCGAAACGCTGAATGCGCTTGAGGACGGCTTCAACTTCTTCAAGTCCGATTTCATCATCGCCAATGCTCTCCACGATGTCTTCGACAGAAATTGTGAGGTAGCCGGTATCATCAACGGCATCGACGATGGAGGTCGCGATGGCGCGATCGGTATCAGTGAACGGCGTAAGTTCAACCTGCCACATCAGGTAATCTTGCAGGCTTTGAGTGGTCTCACCCTGGTAGACGGGCAGTTCGTCATCCTGATAATCGACGCCGTTACCTGATGGCGTTCCTGCTGTATAAATCTCATCCCAGCTGGCATCAAGCGGCAGTTCTTCAGGCATGTCTTTTTGCTCAAGGGCATCGACGGTATCCAGAGATTCGCGATCCTCGGCCTCTTTGGTTTCTACCTCATCGTGAAGATCGGTTTGCTCCAGCAACGGGTTGCTATCCAGCGCCTGCTGGAGTTCTTGCTGGAGTTCTAACGTGGACAACTGCAGTAAACGAATCGCCTGCTGCAGTTGTGGCGTCATGGCAAGCTGTTGGCTTAGCCTTAATTGCAAACCTTGCTTCATATTCAGGGCCAATATCTCCGACTAAAACGTCTGTAACCTCTACCCTATCAGAGTCTGAAGTCTTCCCCAAGATACACGCGCTTAACCTGCTCGTCTTCAAGGATTTGTTGAGGTGTACCGTGAGCTATCAGATGGCCCTGGCTGACGATATAGGCACGTTCACAAACGGCGAGCGTTTCCCTGACGTTATGGTCGGTAATCAGGACACCCAGGCCGCTATCGCGCAGATGCTCAATGATACGTTTGATATCGATGACGGAAATAGGGTCGACGCCAGCAAAAGGTTCATCCAGCAGGATAAATTTCGGGTTAGCGGCCAGCGCACGGGCGATTTCGACGCGGCGACGTTCACCACCGGAGAGCGCCTGGCCGAGGTTATCGCGCAGGTGCTCAATGTGAAACTCTTCCATCAACTCTTTGGCGCGATCTTCACGCTGCTCGTTGCTTAAGTCGTCACGGATCTGCAATACCGCCATCAGGTTATCGTATACGCTCAGGCGACGGAAAATGGAGGCTTCCTGCGGCAGATAGCCTATACCGCGACGCGCGCGAGCATGTAGTGGCAGCAGGCTGATATCTTCATCGTCAATAATGATGTTGCCAGCGTCGCGCGGAACGATACCGACAACCATATAGAAGGTAGTGGTTTTACCCGCACCGTTCGGGCCGAGCAGGCCAACAATCTCACCTGAATTCACAGTCAGACTGACATCTTCCACCACGCGGCGGCCTTTGTAAGCTTTGGCGAGATTCTTTGCAGTTAATGTTGCCATAACGAATTACTTACCCTTCTTTGACTGGTCGGTGCCTTTGTCCTGCAACTGCGAAGGAACCAGAACCGTGGTCACTCGCCCACCTTTATTGCTGAACGCCTGCATTTTTTGCTCTTTTACCAGATAGGTGATTTTGTCACCCTGGATATTGCTATCGATCTGTTCCAGATGCGCATTGCCGGTCAGCACGACAAAGTCATTTTGCAGTTCATAATGCATTTTTGACGCCCGGCCTTTAACCGGCTTGCCGTTGTCCTGCATCTGGAAGAAGGTCGCTGGGTTACCATAACCGTCAATAACCTCTTTGCCTTTCTCTCCGCCCGGGCGAGTTACGACAACCTTGTCGGCGTTGATTTTGATGGTTCCCTGGGTAACAACGACATTACCAGTAAACGTGACGACATTACCTTGCATATCCAGCGACTGCTGATCGGATTCAATATGAATTGGCTGATCGGTGTCACCGGTTTTTGCCAGTGCCGGCAGGCTGGCGGCCAGTAAGGCGCTGGCGAGCGCAATCTTAAGGCTGAGTTTGTTTGTTCTGAATTTCATATGAGGTTCTAACCTTTTCAATCAGCTCGGCATTTTTGCTGCGCAGGTTCCCACGCATTTTCAGGCCGCTGGAATTAAATGTTGTTCCGTACAACGTCACCATGTCATCGGAGGTAACATCCTGCGTCATCAGGTTTATCTGAGCGTTATCCGTCGTAATTTTGCGCAGTTGAGAATCCGCCGTCAGCGCATTCACTTCAACGTGCCCGTAAAGATACAGCATGCGGTCATTCGTCAACTTGGCTTTATCCGCTTTGATAGACCAGGTTGGTACTTTGTTAGTATCGAAGGTGGTCATTACTGGTTTTGCGAACCACGACAGTTGCTGTTCGGAAAAATACTCCACGTGTTCAGCGATCAGCCGGTAATTAAGCGCCCCTTCCGGACTATAAACGACGGTATCGGTATGCTCACTGGTATACGTTGGCTCATCAGGATTGACCGCTTGCTGGGTGGTCTCGTCCGTACTCGCCAGATTCAGGCCGATCAGAATCAGCGCGACCAGCGACAGTAAAATGATAACCCAACGTCTGGTTTTACTCATATAGATTGCCCTTTGGCCTCATCCAACTTACCCTGCGCCAATAGTAGCAAATCGCAAACTTCCCGTACCGCCCCGCGACCGCCATTAATGCGAGTGACGTAATCTGCGCGTGGGATCAGCAACGGGTGCGCATCTGCCACCGCTACGCTTAAACCAACCTCAGCCATCACCGGCCAATCGATCAGATCGTCACCGATATAGGCCACTTCATCAGCGCGAACGGCCAGTTTGTTCAGTAATTCATGAAATGCCAGTAGTTTATTAGACTGCCCCTGGTACAGATGCGTGATGCCAAGAGTTTGGCAACGGTCTTCTACCAGTTTAGCTTTTCGTCCGGTAATTATCGCCACTTCAATATCTGAAGTCAGGGCGCAGCGGATCCCGTAGCCATCACGTACGTTAAACGCTTTTAGCTCTTCGCCGTGGTTGCCCATGAAGATAAGTCCATCGGACAGGACGCCGTCGACATCGAGGATCAGTAAACGGATCTTCGCTGCGCGATCAATAAAGTCCTGACTTACCGGCCCATAACAGGTCGCGATCAGGGCATCAGCATTATTCATTATTTTTTCCTTACTTACACTACGCCCGCGCGCAAGAGATCGTGCATATGTACCACACCTACCAGACGGTCGCCATCAGCAACCAACACGCAGGTGATATGACGGGATTGCATCAGGTTCAGCGCATCGACGGCCAGGATGCCGGGGCGAATACGGATGCCACCTCGGGTCATCACCTCGGCAATACTGGCATTACGCATATCGACGCCGGTATCAAATACCCGACGCAGATCGCCATCGGTGAAGATACCGATGATATTCATTTCATCATCACAGATAGCGGTCATGCCTAAATTTTTGCGCGTGATTTCCAGCAGCGCATCGCGCAGCGTGGCCTGAAGACCTACGTGCGGGATTTCATCGCCGGTATGCATGATGTCATTGACCCGCAGCAGCAGCTTACGTCCCAGCGCGCCGCCAGGGTGTGACAGGGCAAAATCTTCAGCGGTAAAACCGCGTGCTTCCAGCAGCGCAACGGCAAGCGCGTCACCCATCACCAGCGCGGCAGTGGTGCTTGACGTTGGCGCCAACCCTAATGGGCAGGCCTCTTTTGGCACCTTCACGCACAGATGAATGTCCGCCGCGCGCGCCATGCTGCTTTCCGGGCGGCTGGTGATACAAATAAGCGAAACCTGCTGACGTTTAAGGACCGGGATCAACGCGAGGATTTCATTTGACTCACCCGAATTTGAGAGTGCGATAACTACATCACGTGGGGTGACCATACCTAAATCGCCGTGCGCGGCCTCGCCCGGATGAACAAAGAATGATGAAGTTCCGGTGCTGGCAAAGGTAGCCGCCATTTTTCGCCCGATATGACCAGACTTGCCCATCCCCATCACGACAACTTTGCCGTTGCAGTGAAAAATGCTCTCACAGGCGCGGGCGAAATCTTCATTAATATATTGGTCAAGCTGGGCCAGACCTTCACGTTCAATTTCCAGAACCTCACGGCCTGCCCGTTGAAAGTCAAAATCCGCTGGCAAATCTATTTGCGACATAATGTTATCCCGAATCATTCAACGAAGAGCGGCGCTGTCCAGAACAGCATCGCCAACCAAAGCATAAATCCGCCCACCAGCAGTAGGCCTGCTAGCCGACCTGGCTGCTGTTTACGCCGCCAGCACAGTAGGGCAAAGATCAGGCTGACCAGCAGCATGACGCCATAGTCGCGGGCAAAGGCCTCGGCAGCGAAGGTGCCTGGCGCAATCAGCGCGGGAAGCCCGAGAACCAGTACGATATTAAGAATATTAGCGCCGATGATATTGCCGATGGCGATATCGTTTTCACCTTTTCGCGCGCCGGCAATGGCGGTTGCCAGCTCTGGCAAACTGGTACCGATAGCAATCACCGTTAAACCGACGGTCAGTTCACTGATGGCAAAAAAGTTCGCCAGCACCGTAGCGTTATCGACCACCATACGTGTAGCCATCGGCATCACAATCATCGCGACGCCCAGCCACAGTAGGGCGACGGGAAGTGAACCTTCGCGCGGTAGCTCCGCGAGCTGCTCTCGGGTCAGGCTGTCGTTACCCTGACGCTCAGCGAGACGGGCTATTTTAATCGTGAACAGTAGCCACAGTATTGCCAACGCCAGCAAAAAAAGGCCATCCATACGCGTAAGCTGACCGTCATATAGCACAAAGCCCGCCAGTAAACTGACCAGCAACATTAGCGGTAATTCGCGGCGCAGGATATCAGAATGCACGGTAAATGGCTGAAATAGCGCGGTGAGACCAAGGATCAGTAAAATATTGGTGATGTTGGATCCCAGTGCCGTACCAATTGCCAGATCGGTTTGACCATGCAGAGAAGCGGCGGCAGATACGATGATCTCCGGCAGACTGGTGCCGATGCTGACCACCGTCATACCGATAATGAGCGGCGGGATCCCCAGCATGCGACAGAGTATTGAAGCGGCGTAAACCAGACGATCGGCGCTGTAGACAACCAGCAATAAACCAATAATTAACAGAGCCGTCGCTAAGAGCATCTAAAGTCCTTTCTTCAGGTATAATCGTCGCCTCGCTGGCCGTCCGTAGGCAGCGTAACGAATTCTTAATTTTGACTTTATGTGTGCCAAAAGTAAAACAAATGCCAGCTTTGGCTAACTCAGGCAGGTAAGATTCTGTAAAAATGTTGGGTTTGTGGTGAAAGAAAGCGCCATGCTTAGCCCGATGGGTGTCTAGTAAGGATGATTTTATGAGCCAAAGTTTGGCGAATTTAGTCGAAGTGCGCGGTATTCGCTTCTCGCGGGGCGATCGCGTGATCTTTGATGATATCTCGCTGTCGGTACCTCGCGGTAAAATCACCGCGATCATGGGACCATCAGGGATCGGCAAAACTACCCTGTTACGTCTGATCGGCGGCCAGATCCCGCCTGATAAGGGCGAGATCCTGTTTGATGGTGAAAACGTACCGCAGATGTCGCGTTCGCGCCTGTATACCGTCCGCAAGCGTATGAGTATGTTGTTTCAATCCGGCGCGCTGTTCACCGATATGAATGTGTTTGATAACGTTGCATATCCGCTACGTGAGCATACTCGTCTGCCGGAGGCATTGCTGCACACCACGGTGATGATGAAACTGGAAGCCGTCGGGCTACGAGGAGCCGCGAAGCTGATGCCTTCTGAGCTCTCCGGTGGGATGGCGCGCCGCGCCGCTTTGGCGAGGGCCATTGCGCTGGAACCTGATTTAATCATGTTCGATGAGCCTTTTGTCGGGCAGGATCCCATTACTATGGGAGTGCTGGTGAAGCTGATTTCTGAACTCAACAGTACCCTGGGTGTCACTTGTATCGTGGTTTCGCATGATGTGCCGGAAGTGCTCAGCATTGCGGACTTTGCGTATATTGTGGCGGACAAAAAAGTTGTGGCGCATGGGAGCGCGCAGTCGCTGCGTGAAAATGCCGATCCTCGGGTTCGTCAGTTCATTGATGGTATTGCCGACGGCCCTGTGCCGTTCCGCTATCCAGCGGGCGACTATCACCATGATTTATTAGGCAAAGGGAGTTAAGCGACTCATGCTGTTAAATGCGCTGGCCGCGCTCGGACATCGTGGTATTAAAAGTATCGCGACGTTCGGGCGTGCTGGATTAATGCTCTTCAACGCTGTAGTGGGCAAGCCCGAGTTTCGTAAGCATGCGCCGCTGCTGATGCGTCAGCTATACAACGTCGGCGTGTTGTCGATGCTGATCATTATCGTCTCGGGGCTGTTTATTGGTATGGTTCTGGGGCTGCAGGGGTATCTGGTCTTAACCACCTATAGCGCCGAAACCAGTCTGGGTATGTTGGTGGCGTTGTCTCTGCTGCGTGAACTGGGGCCGGTTGTCGCCGCGCTGCTGTTCGCCGGGCGTGCCGGTTCGGCGCTGACCGCTGAAATCGGCTTGATGCGTGCGACCGAGCAGCTCTCCAGTATGGAGATGATGGCGGTTGATCCGCTTCGCCGGGTGATTTCTCCGCGTTTCTGGGCCGGGGTGATTTCACTGCCGTTGTTGACGATCATTTTCGTGGCAGTCGGCGTCTGGGGAGGCTCGCTGGTCGGCGTTAGCTGGAAGGGCATCGACGGCGGATTTTTCTGGACTGCGATGCAAAATGCCGTCGACTGGCGGATGGACCTGGTTAACTGCCTGATTAAGAGTCTGGTTTTCGCCATTACGGTAACATGGATCGCGTTATTTAACGGTTATGACGCTATCCCCACTTCCGCCGGGATTAGCCGGGCGACAACGCGTACCGTGGTACATGCGTCGCTGGCGGTTCTGGGGCTGGATTTTGTGCTGACTGCGCTGATGTTTGGGAATTGAGTTCATGCAAACGAGAAAAAATGAAATCTGGGTAGGGGTGTTCTTACTGGTCGCGCTGCTGGCAGCGCTGTTTGTCTGCCTCAAGGCGGCAAACGTGACCTCTTTGCGTACCGAACCGACCTATAGACTCTACGCCACCTTTGACAATATTGGCGGTCTGAAAGCGCGGTCTCCGGTACGTATTGGTGGTGTTGTCGTAGGGCGCGTGGCGGATATCACGCTCGATCCGAAAACCTATCTGCCGCGTGTGGCCCTCGATATTGATGAGCGTTACAACCACATTCCGGATACCAGCTCGCTGGCAATCAGAACTTCCGGTTTGCTGGGTGAGCAGTACCTGGCGATGAACATTGGCTTTGAAGACCCTGAGCTGGGAACATCTATCCTTAAAGATGGCGGCACCATTCAGGACACCAAATCCGCGATGGTGCTGGAAGACCTGATTGGTCAGTTCCTTTACAACAGTAAGGGGAGTGACAATAAGAATTCTGGCGATGATCAGGCGGCGGGAGAGAGTCATACTGACGCTACGCAGCCAGCCGGCACGACGCATTAATTTCAGGAGATAAGATATGTTTAAACGCTTACTAATGGTCGCCATGCTGGTGATTGCCCCCTTGACTGCCGCGACCGCTGCGGATCAATCTAATCCGTACAAGCTGATGGATGAAGCGGCGCAGAAAACCTTTGATCGCCTGAAGAATGAGCAGCCGAAGATCCAGGCTAACCCGAACTACCTGCGCGACATCGTCGATCAGGAACTGCTGCCATATGTTCAGGTGAAATATGCTGGCGCGCTGGTGCTGGGCCGTTATTACAAAGAAGCGACCCCCGCGCAGCGTGAAGCCTATTTTGCCGCCTTCCGCGAATATTTGAAACAAGCCTACGGCCAGGCGCTGGCGATGTATCACGGTCAGACCTATCAGATTGCACCGGAGCAGCCGCTGGGCGATGCGACTATTATTCCTATCCGCGTGACAATCCTTGACCCGAACGGCCGTCCGCCGGTTCGTCTGGATTTCCAGTGGCGTAAAAATACCCAGACTGGCAACTGGCAGGCTTACGACATGATTGCGGAAGGAGTGAGCATGATCACCACCAAACAGAACGAGTGGAGCGATCTGCTGCGAACTAAAGGCGTAGATGGACTGACGGCGCAACTGAAGGCAAGCTCCGCACAGCCGATTACCCTGGAACAGAAAAAATAATGACCGGGCAGCTGAGCTGGACTCGCGATGGTGAGACGCTAGTGCTGCACGGGGAGCTGGACCAGGATCTGCTGGTCCCGCTCTGGGAAGCTCGCACGCAGGCGACGGATGGCGTGTCGGTAATTGATCTGAATGAGGTGACCCGCGTGGACACTGCAGGTCTGGCGCTATTGGTGCATTTCATTGCTCTGATTCGTCGTCAGGGCCGGGCAGCACGGTTAATGGGTAAGAGTGAAAACGTGCAAACCCTGATCGGTCTTTACAACCTCCCGGACGACATGATCCCATAATTTTTCAGTGTCTTACTGCTAAAGCTATTCTGAAAGCCTCATCAAACTTTTCGATGGGGCTTTTTGCTTGTTTAAGACCGCGTCACTTTCCTCTAAGATGTTGGGCTGTTTTCACTATCAGATAAAACTAGCCCATGGAAAATCATGAAATTCAGACCGTGCTGATGAACGCACTCTCCCTTCAGGAAGTCCACGTCTCTGGCGATGGCAGCCACTTTCAGGTTATTGCTGTGGGTGAGATGTTCGACGGCATGAGCCGGGTCAAGAAGCAACAGGCTATCTACGCCCCGTTAATGGAATTTATTGCCGACAACCGCATCCATGCTCTGTCGATTAAAGCGTTTACCCCGCAGGAGTGGGCGCGTGACCGCAAACTAAATGGCTTATAAGCTGTGGGGATGTTCCCCACAGCGTATGTGAATTCTTAACAGAGAACAGAATCAATGGATAAATTCCGTGTTCAGGGGCCGACTCGTCTTCAGGGCGAAGTCACGATTTCCGGTGCGAAAAACGCCGCCCTGCCAATCCTCTTTGCCGCGCTGTTAGCCGACGAGCCGATTGAGATCCAAAACGTACCGAAGCTGAAAGACATTGATACCACCATGAAACTGCTGAGCCAGTTGGGCGCGAACGTTAAGCGTAATGGTTCTGTATGGATCGATGCTGGCCCAGTTGACGTCTTCTGTGCTCCGTACGATTTGGTTAAAACCATGCGCGCCTCTATTTGGGCGCTGGGGCCGCTGGTGGCTCGTTTTGGTCAGGGCCAGGTTTCACTGCCAGGCGGCTGCGCCATTGGCGCTCGTCCGGTTGATTTGCATATCACCGGTCTTGAACAACTGGGCGCGGAAATCAAACTGGAAGAAGGCTATGTTAAAGCGTCGGTCAATGGGCGTTTAAAGGGCGCGCATATCGTGATGGATAAGGTCAGCGTTGGTGCGACTGTGACCATCATGAGTGCTGCGACGCTGGCGGAAGGCACTACTGTTATCGAAAACGCCGCGCGCGAGCCGGAAATTGTCGATACCGCGAACTTCCTGAATACGCTGGGTGCGAAGATCAAAGGTCAGGGTACCGATCGCATCATCATCGAAGGCGTCGCGCGTCTGGGCGGCGGCGTATACCGTGTTCTACCAGATCGTATCGAAACGGGTACTTTCCTGGTGGCTGCCGCCATTTCTGGCGGTAAGATCCTGTGCCGTAATGCCCAGCCTGATACCCTGGATGCTGTTCTGGCGAAGCTCCGTGATGCCGGTGCAGATATCGAAACGGGTGAGGACTGGATTAGTCTGGATATGCATGGTCATCGTCCGAAGGCCGTCAACGTTCGCACTGCTCCACACCCGGGTTTCCCGACCGATATGCAGGCTCAGTTTACCTTACTGAATTTGGTTGCAGAGGGAACGGGTGTGATCACCGAAACCATCTTTGAAAACCGCTTTATGCACATACCGGAACTGATCCGTATGGGCGCTCATGCGGAAATCGAGAGTAATACGGCGATTTGTCACGGCGTAGAGCAGCTTTCTGGTGCTCAGGTGATGGCGACCGATTTACGTGCGTCAGCAAGTCTGGTGCTGGCGGGCTGCATTGCGGAGGGTACGACGATTGTCGATCGTATCTATCACATTGACCGTGGGTACGAACGTATCGAAGACAAACTGCAGGCGTTGGGCGCAAATATCGAACGCGTCAAAGGCGAATAAACCTGTAGCGGCAGCAGCCCTCTGACGCTTGTCCGGGGGCTGTTGTCTGTATGACCTCGCTTTACTTGTTATTCTTCCTTTGACGCATCATCTGCGTCCTGTCGATAAACTGATGGGTATTGGGGTCGTGATAGCGCGATGGCCAAATGACCCATGGCGTTGTCTCCAGCGCGTTCGCAATAATTAGCTCACCTTTGGGCCAGGGGCGGGTTAACGCATTGGCAAGCGTGGAGGAACTCAAACCATTACGCCGCGATTCAGCCGCCAGCGACGTCCCTTTTTTGCGTAATCCAGCAATGATATCCGCCGGATGCCAGTCAATGAACTTATCCATAAATTCTCCTGGTAATAAAGATCCGATCGTCCTTAACGAGCGACGAAATGACTATACCTTGAGTTCCAGTATTGTTCTAACAAGTTCTTTTAATGAGATGGATATTAGGAATACATCAAGTTATTGGAGGCGTTATTGAGTTTTATTGGAACTTTCCCGCTCGGTGCGCGGGAAAGTGAGGGTGAGATTAATGATCGCGTTGTACCGCAATATGGGCGAGACCAATTAGCGCTTCGCGCCACTGGGAGTCAGGAAGGACCTGAAGTGCGGCAATTGCTTTATCCGCCTCTTCCTCTGCGCGTTTTTGGGTCCATTCAAGCGAACCGCAGGCCGCCATGGTTTCCAGTACGGCTTCCAGCAGGTGACGGCCGTTACCCTGCTCAATCGCGCCACGAATCATAGCGGATTGCTCTACTGTGCCATGACGCATTGCGTGCAGCAGCGGAAGGGTGGGTTTGCCTTCGTTGAGATCATCCCCGACGTTTTTGCCAAGACGCTCGCCATCGGAACTGTAGTCGAGTAAATCATCGATTAGCTGGAAAGCAGTACCCAGATAGCGTCCGTAATCCTGCAACGCTTTCTCTTGTTCTGCAGTACAGTCGGCCAGAATCCCGGAACACTGGGCTGCGGCTTCAAACAGGCGGGCGGTCTTGCTGTAAATAACCCGCATATAGTTTTCTTCAGTGATGTCGGGATCGTTGACGTTCATTAATTGCAGAACTTCGCCTTCTGCAATGACGTTAACGGCTTCTGACATCACTTCCAAAACCTTCAATGAACCAAGAGCGGTCATCATCTGAAAGGCGCGTGTATAGATGAAATCACCCACCAGTACGCTTGCTGCGTTGCCAAAAGCGGCGTTTGCTGTAGCTTTTCCTCGGCGCATGTCTGACTCATCGACGACGTCATCATGCAGGAGGGTGGCGGTATGGATAAATTCGATCAGAGCGGCGATGGTGACGTGCGCGTTACCCTGGTAACCGACGGCCCGTGCGGCCAGCACGGCGATCATCGGACGAATACGTTTGCCGCCTCCACTGACGATGTAAAAGCCTAACTGATTGATAAGCTGAACATCAGAGTCGAGTTGCTTAAGGATTGTCGCATTGACGCCCGCCATATCCTGCGCGGTTAACTCATTGATTTTTTCTAAATTCATCGCAAAAGCCGGGCCAAATGTCCTGTTACCGCGTATCCGAATGGGATCACAGAAGGATTAAGATAGAATTAAAAGAATAAGTGATTGTACTGAAAAATTGGCGTAGATAAACGTTGTAGTGAAAGTTGTGTTTTTTTTCTGCGTTGATCGCTGATCGCTCTTGTCAAAGGCTCGCGTTTTGCGTAATATTCGCGCCCTATTGTGAATATTTATAGTGCACTCTGAATCATACGAAGAGGTGCGCGGAAGCGGAGTTTTATATGTACGCGGTTTTCCAAAGTGGTGGTAAACAACACCGAGTAAGCGAAGGTCAAACCATTCGCCTGGAAAAGCTGGACATCGCAACTGGCGAAGCTGTTGAGTTCGCTGAAGTGCTGATGATCGCAAACGGTGAAGAAATTAAGATCGGCGTTCCTTTTGTTGAGGGCGGCGTAATCAAAGCTGAAGTTGTTGCTCATGGTCGTGGCGAGAAAGTTAAAATCGTTAAGTTTCGTCGTCGTAAACACTACCGTAAGCAGCAGGGCCATCGTCAGTGGTTCACTGATGTGAAAATTACTGGCATCAGCGCCTAAGACCTGAGGAGAGATTTAAATGGCACATAAAAAGGCTGGCGGCTCAACTCGTAACGGTCGCGATTCAGAAGCTAAACGCCTTGGCGTTAAGCGTTTCGGTGGCGAATCCGTTCTGGCGGGTAGCATCATCGTTCGTCAACGTGGTACCAAATTCCACGCAGGCACTAACGTAGGTTGCGGTCGTGACCACACTCTGTTTGCTAAAGCAGACGGCAAAGTGAAATTTGAAGTTAAAGGCCCGAACAACCGTAAATACATCAGCATCGTTGCTGAGTAAGTTTTTCGTGGTCCGGTAACGGATTAAAGCCCCGCAACGTGTTGCGGGGCTTTTTACATTAGAATCCCGGATATTTTTCTGCAGGGAAAACGGGCATGAAGCAGCAGGCCGGCATCGGCATTCTTTTAGCGCTCACCACTGCAATGTGCTGGGGTGCTTTGCCGATCGCTATGAAGCAGGTTCTTGAAGTGATGGAGCCACCGACGGTGGTCTTTTATCGCTTCTTGATGGCAAGTTTTGGTCTTGGGGCCATCCTGGCTATCAAAAGAAAGCTACCTCCGCTGCGCATCTTTCGCAAGCCGCGCTGGCTGATACTGCTGGCTATTGCGACAGGTGGTTTGTTCGGTAACTTCATTCTGTTTAGTTCTTCCCTGCAATATCTCAGTCCCACCGCTTCCCAGGTGATTGGTCAGTTGTCCCCTGTCGGTATGATGGTTGCCAGCGTTTTTATCCTCAAAGAGAGAATGCGCGGCACTCAGATTGTGGGGGCGATGATGCTGGTTAGCGGTCTGGTGATGTTCTTCAACACCAGCCTGATTGAGATTTTTACCCGCCTGACTGATTACACGTGGGGGGTAATTTTTGGTGTTGGGGCCGCGACGGTGTGGGTGAGTTATGGCGTCGCGCAAAAGGTGTTATTACGCCGTCTGGCATCACAGCAGATCCTTTTTTTGCTGTACACTTTATGTACGATAGCGCTTCTGCCGTTAGCGACACCATCGCAGGTACTGGCACTAAGCGACTGGCAACTGGCCTGCCTGGTTTTTTGCGGGTTGAATACTCTGGTGGGCTACGGTGCGCTGGCGGAAGCTATGGCGCGCTGGCAGGCGGCGCAAGTGAGCGCGTTGATTACCTTAACGCCGCTGTTTACGCTGTTATTTTCAGATTTATTATCACTGGCCTGGCCAGACGTTTTCGCCAGACCGCTGTTGAACCTGATGGGTTATCTCGGTGCGTTTGTCGTGGTTGCGGGCGCGATGTATTCCGCCGTCGGCCATCGTCTTTGGGGACGGTGGCGAAAGCGAGGAGCGGTTGTGCCGCTGCCCCGCTCAGGCGAATGATTTACGGAGAGTAAAATGAAGTTTGTTGATGAAGCAACGATCCTGGTCGTAGCAGGTGATGGCGGCAATGGTTGCGTTAGCTTCCGCCGCGAAAAATATATCCCGAGAGGCGGCCCGGACGGTGGTGATGGTGGTGATGGTGGTGATGTCTGGCTTGAAGCGGATGAGAACCTGAATACCTTGATCGACTACCGTTTTGAGAAGTCCTTCCGCGCTGAGCGTGGACAGAATGGTCAGAGTCGCGATTGTACCGGTAAGCGCGGTAAAGATGTGACGGTGAAGGTGCCGGTAGGGACCCGTGTGATTGACCAGGGGACCGGTGAGACGATGGGCGATATGACCAAGCACGGTCAACGTCTGATGGTCGCAAAAGGCGGCTGGCACGGTCTGGGTAACACCCGCTTCAAATCGTCCGTCAACCGTACCCCGCGTCAGAAAACCATGGGTACACCAGGCGATAAACGCGATCTGCAACTGGAGCTGATGCTGCTGGCAGACGTAGGGATGCTGGGAATGCCGAATGCGGGTAAATCCACCTTTATTCGTGCAGTCTCAGCAGCGAAGCCCAAAGTCGCTGATTATCCGTTTACTACGCTGGTACCGAGCCTCGGTGTTGTGCGTATGGACAACGAGAAGAGCTTCGTCGTTGCGGATATCCCAGGACTGATTGAAGGTGCAGCAGAGGGAGCCGGTCTTGGTATTCGCTTCCTGAAGCACCTTGAACGCTGCCGTGTACTCTTGCACCTCATTGATATCGAACCGATTGACGGCTCCGATCCGGTTGAGAACGCGCGGATCATTATCGGTGAGCTGGAGAAGTACAGCGAGAAACTGGCTTCTAAACCGCGTTGGCTGGTCTTTAACAAAATCGACCTGATGGATAAAGTCGAGGCGGAAGCCAAAGCGAAAACCATTGCTGAAGCGCTGGGCTGGGAAGACAAGTTCTATCTGATTTCTGCCGCCAGCCAGCAGGGGGTGAAGGATCTGTGCTGGGACGTGATGACCTTTATCATCGAAAATCCAATCGTTCATGCGGAAGAAGCGAAGCCCGCAGAAAAAGTCGAGTTTATGTGGGATGACTACCACCGTCAGCAGCTTGAAGAAGCTGAAGTGGAAGATGATGAAGATTGGGATGACGATTGGGACGAAGACGACGAAGAAGGCGTCGAATTCATCTACAAACGTTAACCTGGATAAACTGAAAGGGCCGCATATGATGCGGCCCTTTTGCTTTAGTTATTCTGATACAGGTCTTTGTACAGGCGGCTCTCAAACCGCACGAGCGGAATACGTCGATTGCGCTGATCGGCTGGCGGTACGGCATAGCCTGATAAATATTGCACGAAAGCGACCTTCTGCCCGCTGGCTGTAGTGATGAACCCGGCCAGGTTATACACCCCTTGCAGTGAACCCGTTTTGGCCGACACTTTTCCATCAACCCCTGCCTGATGTAGACCTGCACGGTATTGCAGAGAACCATCATGGCCAGCCAGTGGCAGCATTGAGATAAAGTTAAGCTCGTTATCGTGCTGAGCAATGTACTGCAGCACTTGCATCATCGTCGCGGGTGCGATGAGGTTATGGCGCGACAGACCTGAGCCATCGGCAATAATGGTATTCCCGAGATCCACACTGGCCTGCTGGCGCAGGATTTGCCGTACTGCATCGGAACCCGCTCGCCAGGTGCCCGGTACGCCGAAACGGGCGTGTCCAATGGTACGAAATACGGTATCGGCAATCATATTGTCTGATTTTTTCAGCATGATCCGCAGCAGGTCGTGCAGCGGTGCAGATTGGGTTGTTGCAAGCACGGTACCGGGGTCGTTAGCCAATGTCTGGCGCAGCAGCGTACCGCTCCAGGTAATACCGGCATCAGTCAGTTCAGATTTCAGAATCGCACCGGCATAGCCCGCACCATCCTGGATGGCGAAGGCCAGCGGTAACGGCTCGCTGCGCTGCGGCAGACATCCGGTCAAGGTGTAGCGATTTAGATCGCCGGGGACCACATCAAGCTCACAGTATTGTGCTTCAGAAGAGCCGCGGGCCAAAGTGCGCACCTGGCTGAACATGGTCACCGGGTAGTAAGATGCCACGCGGATAAACGCCAGATCTCCCGGCTTTTGCGCGCTGTAGAGCGAAATGGAGAAGCAGTTGCGATCGACAATAGCCGCCGCGGGGGGCGCGCTAAAGCATTGTGTCATATCATTCCACGGCCATCCTGGCGCTTTGTCATGACTGGCAAACACAGAAGTATCGATAAGCACATTGCCTTCAATACGCTGGACACCCGCTTTTTTCAACGTGGCGACCATATTACGTATATCCTGGCGTTTAAGCGTTGGATCGCCGCCGAAACGGGCAATAAGATCGCCCTTTAGTACGCCACCTTCAAGATTGCCTTTAGTTTCCAGCGTCGTAGTGAAGCGGAAATTCGGACCCAGTTGCAGCAGCGCGGCCAGAGCGGTTATCACTTTCTGGGTACTGGCTGGGAGCGCCATTTGTTGGCTGTGAAAGTCTATCTCCGGCGTCGGGGAGCCTACCTTTTGTGCCATAAAGGCAAGGTTCGCACCCGCAGGAAGCTGGTTGATGTACTCGTCAATATTCGCCGCTTGAGCGCTAATCGCTATGCCGGCAGTCAATCCGATGATAAATCTGGAAAATCGCATAATCTCGCGCTAACAACCTGAAACCGAGCCGTCATACTACGGTGCAACACCCTGTAAAGTAAACGATGACCCATAGTGAACTTCAGGGTAAAATACATATCAAATTGAAAATTGCTGCTGACCTGGGGATTGCTTCCCGGGTCGGTTTTCTTTTTGCTCCTGTCTTGCTTAAGGCTTGGCCGGTTGCGGAACGGCGGTGTCCGTTCCATGAAAGAATGATAAAGAGGTATAACAAATGCAAGCTATTCCGATGACCTTACGTGGCGCTGAAAAATTGCGCGAAGAACTGGATTTTCTGAAGTCCGTGCGCCGCCCTGAAATTATTGCAGCTATCGCTGATGCCCGTGAGCACGGCGATCTGAAAGAGAATGCTGAGTATCATGCCGCTCGTGAACAGCAGGGTTTTTGTGAAGGTCGCATTAAGGATATCGAAGCGAAACTGTCGAATGCGCAGGTTATCGATATCACCAAAATGCCCAACAATGGTCGGGTGATTTTTGGTTCTACGGTCAGCGTTCTGAATCTTGATACCGATGAAGAGCAGACTTACCGTATCGTTGGCGACGATGAAGCTGATTTTAAGCAAAATCTGATTTCTGTAAACTCGCCGATTGCACGTGGCCTGATCGGTAAAGAACAGGATGATGTTGTCGTAATCCGTACACCAGGCGGTGAAGTCGAATTCGAAATTATTAAGGTTGAGTACCTTTAATCCGAATTTACGGCTACGATGTTGATGGATTGTAAAGAAAGGAAAAAGGCCGCATAGCGGCCTTTTATCAACGTCCGGAGCATGGCATTTTGCTCGTCTACCCGCAGAAAACCCTCGATTTACACAAAGTTGTGTCGATAACCAGGATATTCTTAGCGTGGCAGCGAGATTTTACGCTCTTTAGCCGGGCGATACAGGACCAGCGTTTTACCGATGACCTGTACGTTACAGGCGCCGGTTTCGCGCACGATGGCTTCCACGATCAAGGTTTTAGTGTCGCGATCTTCCGAGGCGATCTTCACCTTGATAAGTTCATGGTGCTCTAACGCTTGTTCAATCTCGGCCAGTACCCCTTCGGTCAAACCATTGTTGCCAAGCATAACTACCGGCTTGAGCGGATGTGCCAGACCTTTCAGGTGCTGTTTTTGTTTAGTACTCAGATTCATCGTATTTTTTTGCTTACGTTGGGATTGAAAACGGTTCATTCTACCGCCATCTCCCATATATCGCCAAACTACCGTGTCGATTTTTACGTCGCAAAGTATGATGAACCCGAAATGGGAATGTTAAATGACAGGTAAAAAGCGTTCTGCCAGCTCAAGTCGTTGGCTCCAGGAACACTTTAGCGATAAATATGTTCAACAGGCACAGAAAAAGGGGTTACGTTCCCGTGCCTGGTTTAAACTTGATGAAATACAGCAAAGTGACAAAATTTTTAAACCGGGGATGACGATTGTTGACCTCGGCGCTGCACCCGGTGGCTGGTCGCAATACGCGGTTACGCAGATCGGTAACAGCGGCCGCATCATTGCTTGCGATCTTTTACCTATGGATCCAATCGTCGGTGTGGACTTCCTTCAGGGTGACTTTCGTGATGAATTAGTCCTGAAAGCGTTACTTGAGCGCGTAGGTGACAGTAAAGTACAAGTGGTCATGTCCGATATGGCACCAAATATGTGTGGAACACCGGCGGTGGATATTCCCCGGGCCATGTATCTGGTGGAATTGGCGCTTGGAATGGCTCGTGATGTATTAGCGCCAGGTGGTAGTTTTGTAGTGAAGGTGTTCCAGGGCGAAGGCTTCGATGAGTATCTAAGAGAGATTCGCTCCCTGTTTACGAAGGTCAAAGTTCGTAAGCCGGACTCTTCTCGCGCCCGTTCGCGTGAAGTGTACATTGTAGCGACCGGGCGTAAACCATAACCGGTAGATTTCAAACGAAAGTTTGAAAGAAACTGGATATAGAGTATCCTGACGCTGTTTTTAACACAGTTGTAATAAGAGGTTAATCCCTTGAGTGACATGGCGAAAAACCTAATACTCTGGCTGGTCATTGCCGTTGTGCTGATGTCAGTATTCCAGAGCTTTGGGCCCAGCGAGTCGAATGGCCGAAAGGTAGATTATTCAACCTTCCTGCAAGAGGTCAATCAGGACCAGGTTCGCGAAGCGCGTATCAACGGACGTGAGATTAACGTTACCAAGAAAGATAGTAACCGTTACACGACTTACATTCCGGTTAACGATCCGAAGCTGCTCGATAACCTGTTGACGAAAAACGTCAAAGTGGTTGGCGAACCGCCAGAAGAGCCAAGCCTGCTGGCTTCTATCTTCATTTCCTGGTTCCCAATGCTGTTGTTGATTGGTGTCTGGATCTTCTTCATGCGTCAGATGCAGGGCGGCGGTGGCAAAGGTGCCATGTCGTTCGGTAAGAGCAAAGCGCGCATGTTGACAGAGGATCAGATCAAAACCACTTTTGCCGATGTTGCGGGTTGTGACGAAGCAAAAGAGGAAGTGGCTGAACTGGTTGAATACCTGCGCGAGCCAAGCCGCTTCCAGAAACTGGGCGGTAAAATCCCGAAAGGCGTCCTGATGGTTGGTCCTCCGGGTACGGGTAAAACGCTGTTGGCGAAAGCGATCGCTGGCGAAGCTAAAGTACCGTTCTTTACTATTTCGGGCTCTGACTTTGTTGAAATGTTTGTGGGTGTCGGTGCATCACGTGTGCGTGACATGTTCGAACAGGCCAAGAAAGCGGCTCCATGCATTATCTTCATCGATGAAATCGATGCCGTTGGTCGCCAGCGTGGCGCCGGTCTTGGCGGCGGTCATGATGAACGTGAGCAGACTCTGAACCAAATGCTGGTTGAGATGGATGGCTTCGAAGGTAATGAAGGCATTATCGTGATTGCTGCGACTAACCGTCCTGACGTACTTGACCCGGCTCTGCTGCGTCCTGGCCGTTTTGACCGTCAGGTTGTGGTGGGTCTGCCGGATGTCCGTGGCCGTGAACAGATTCTTAAAGTTCACATGCGTCGCGTACCGCTGTCTCCTGATATCGATGCAGCAATCATTGCCCGCGGAACACCTGGTTTCTCCGGTGCTGACCTGGCAAACCTGGTGAACGAAGCTGCGTTGTTCGCTGCGCGTGGCAACAAGCGTGTTGTTTCGATGGTTGAGTTCGAGAAAGCGAAAGACAAAATCATGATGGGCGCGGAACGTCGCTCCATGGTGATGACAGAAGCGCAGAAGGAATCCACCGCGTATCACGAAGCTGGCCACGCGATTATTGGTCGTCTGGTTCCGGAACACGATCCGGTGCATAAAGTGACGATTATTCCGCGCGGACGTGCGTTGGGTGTGACCTTCTTCTTGCCTGAAGGCGACGCAATCAGCGCCAGCCGTCAGAAACTGGAAAGTCAGATCTCAACTCTGTACGGTGGTCGTCTTGCAGAAGAGATTATCTACGGCGTAGAGCATGTTTCTACCGGGGCGTCGAACGACATTAAAGTCGCGACTAACCTGGCGCGTAACATGGTGACCCAGTGGGGCTTCTCTGACAAACTCGGTCCGCTGCTGTATGCGGAAGAAGAAGGCGAAGTATTCCTTGGCCGTAGCGTTGCGAAAGCGAAGCATATGTCCGATGAAACGGCACGTATTATCGACCAGGAAGTGAAATCGCTGATTGAGCGTAACTACGATCGTGCACGTCGCCTTCTGAACGATAACATGGACATCCTGCACGCGATGAAAGATGCGCTCATGAAATATGAGACCATCGATGCACCGCAGATTGATGATCTGATGGCTCGCCGCGATGTTCGCCCGCCAGCTGGCTGGGAAGAACCGGGTTCATCTAATAATTCTGGCAATAATGGCACCCCGAGTGCGCCGCGTCCGGTCGATGAACCGCGTACGCCAAACCCGGGCAACACCATGTCAGAACAGCTAGGCGACAAATAAGTTAGCCGCTATTGATCTGCTGTACTTTTCTAAAACCCCTGGGCATCCGCTCCGGGGTTTTTCTTTTTTAACCTCTCTCTGATTCAGGGATTTTGTGATGAAACTCGTAGCCCAGGGCTCAACCCTCGATCTCTCTCACCCACATGTGATGGGTATTCTTAACGTTACCCCGGACTCGTTCTCTGACGGCGGAACCCACAATACGTTGGTGGAAGCGGTTAAACATGCCAATCTGATGATCAATGCAGGGGCAACTATCATTGATATCGGCGGAGAATCGACACGCCCGGGGGCTGTGGATGTTAGCGTTGAGGAGGAGCTGGCACGAGTGATTCCAGCGGTGGAAGCTATTGCTCAGCGCTTCGAGGTGTGGATTTCCGTTGATACATCGAAGCCGGAAGTCATTCGAGAGTCAGCGCGGGTCGGCGCGCATATCATCAATGATATTCGTTCGCTCACGGAGCCAGGTGCGCTGGAAGCGGCAGCTGAAACCGGGTTACCTGTATGTCTCATGCACATGCAGGGACAGCCGAAAACAATGCAGGAAGCGCCAAAGTATGCTGATGTCTTTGCTGATGTTGAGCGCTTTTTTGTCGAACATATTGTGCGTTGCGAGCAGGCTGGTATCTCAAAAGAGAAATTGCTGCTCGACCCGGGATTCGGTTTCGGTAAAAATCTTTCTCATAATTATGAACTGCTTGCCCGGCTTGGGGAATTCCATCATTTCGGTCTCCCGCTACTGGTAGGTATGTCGCGTAAGTCAATGGTAGGTCAGCTACTTAATGTTGGGCCGACAGAGCGCCTGAATGGTAGCCTGGCTTGCGCAGTCATTGCAGCAATGCAGGGCGCGCAGATTATCCGCGTCCATGATGTCAAAGAAACGGTAGAAGCGCTGCGTGTGGTGGAAGCTACCTTGGCCGCTAAGGAAAATAAACGTTATGAGTAACCGTAAATATTTTGGGACTGATGGTATTCGTGGCCGCGTAGGTGATGCGCCAATTACGCCGGAATTTGTATTGAAGCTTGGCTGGGCGGCAGGAAAAGTGCTGGCACGCCATGGATCGCGTAAAATTATTATAGGTAAAGATACACGTATTTCTGGCTATATGCTGGAGTCTGCGCTGGAAGCCGGTTTGGCTGCTGCGGGACTATCTGCTTCCTTTACCGGGCCGATGCCAACTCCGGCAATCGCCTATCTGACGCGTACGTTCCGTGCCGAAGCCGGGATTGTGATTTCCGCCTCGCATAATCCGTTCTATGACAATGGTATTAAATTTTTCTCCATCGAGGGCACTAAGTTACCGGATGAAGTTGAAGAAGCCATTGAAGCCGAGATGGAAAAGGAACTCACCTGCGTAGATTCTGCAGAACTGGGTAAAGCCAGCCGTATTGTTGATGCAGCAGGTCGCTATATTGAATTTTGTAAGGGAACCTTCCCGAACGAGCTGAGCCTTAATGCTCTGAAAGTCGTGGTCGATTGTGCTCATGGGGCGACTTACCATATTGCCCCAAGCGTTTTCCGTGAGCTGGGTGCTCAGGTTATTACAATGGGCTGCGAGCCTGATGGTCTCAATATCAATGAAGAAGTTGGAGCGACAGACGTTCGTGCTCTACAGGCCCGCGTATTGGCAGAAAAAGCTGACTTGGGTATTGCTTATGATGGTGATGGCGACCGCGTCATTATGGTTGACCATGAAGGCAACAAAGTTGATGGTGACCAGATTCTCTACATCATTGCCCGTGAAGGGTTACGTCAGGGGCAGCTAAGAGGCGGTGCCGTTGGGACACTCATGAGCAACATGGGTCTGGAACTGGCGCTCAAACAGCTAGGTATTCCTTTTGTTCGTGCAAAAGTAGGGGACCGCTATGTACTGGAGAAACTTCAGGAGAAAGGCTGGCGTATCGGTGCGGAAAACTCTGGTCACGTGATTCTGTTGGATAAGACTACGACGGGAGATGGTATCGTCGCCAGCCTGCAGGTGGTTGCGGCAATGGCGCGTAACCACATGAGTCTACATGACTTATGCAGTGGTATGAAAATGTTCCCGCAAATTCTGGTCAATGTTCGCTTTACTGAAGGTAGCGGTAATCCACTGGAACATGAACATGTGAAAGCGGTAACGGCAGAAGTGGAAACCGCGCTGGGTAACCGGGGGCGTGTGTTACTGCGTAAATCAGGAACTGAGCCGCTAATTCGTGTGATGGTAGAAGGTGAACATCAAGAGCAGGTACATGAGTTTGCTCATCGTATCGCTGATGCAGTTAAGAGCGTTTGATATATCTGGCTAAGTGATTAAAAAGGCGGCGCTTGTCGCCTTATAATCGACAAATAAACGTTTTTTGCTGTTTTTTTCCGCACTTGATACAATGCGCTGAAATTGCCCTTGCGAAGGTCATTCGCTTTGGTTAGTATTCACACCCGCTTCAGTGGGAAACATCAAAACGTCCCGCTTTATTGGTCGAAGCACTTGGTATGCGGCGAATCCGCAAGGAACAGGTTGATTATGTACGAAGCTCTTTTAGTTGTTTTCCTTATTGTGGCGATTGGCCTGGTTGGTCTGATTATGCTGCAGCAAGGTAAAGGCGCTGATATGGGAGCCTCCTTCGGAGCAGGCGCTTCCGGCACGTTGTTTGGTTCTAGTGGTTCAGGTAACTTCATGACCCGCATGACAGGCATTCTTGCTGCGCTGTTCTTCATCATCAGTCTGGCGCTGGGTAACATCAACAGCAACAAGACCAATAAAGGAAGTGAGTGGGATAATCTGAGTGCTCCAAAAACTGAGCAAACTCAGCCGACAGCTCCGGCCCAGCCGAGCAGTGATATCCCGCGCTAATAAATAGTATCCGTACCGAGGTGGTGGAATTGGTAGACACGCTACCTTGAGGTGGTAGTGCCCTAACGGGCTTGTGGGTTCGAGTCCCATCCTCGGTACCAATATTTCGAAGAAAAGACGCTGAAAAGCGTCTTTTTTTTCGTCTAAAGAAAGCGAAAAGAAGCATCGCTCCTGTTATTACTCCGCTTCGCCTTGATGCCGTTGTTTGCTGTATAAAAAAGGCCGCTAGCGCGGCCTTCGGTATTTTCTCTGGAAACTACTTACCTTTATTCTCCAGGTTTTCCACCTGCGGTAAGCCGGTAGCAGAAGAGGCCGTCAGTAGTCCAGACTGAGCGTAGCCAAACAGCTTCTCGCGGGTATCAGTGATATCCAGGTTACGCATGGTTAACTGGCCAATACGATCCTCGGCGGAGAACATCGAGTCGCCTTTTTCCATCGTCAAACGCTCTGCCTTATAAGTCAGATTATCAGAGACAGTATTCAGGATGGAGTAGTCGTTGCCACGACGCAGTTCCAGAGTCACTTCGCCAGTGATTTGGCTTGCCACCCAGCGTTGCAGACCGTCACGCAGCATCAGTGCTTGAGAGTCAAACCAGCGTCCTTGATACAGCAGGCGACCCAGCTGGCGACCATGCGCATGGTATTGCTCGATAGTGTCTTCATTGTGAATACCGGTCAGCAGACGCTCATAAGCAATATGCAGCAGCGCCATCCCCGGGGCTTCATAAATCCCACGGCTCTTCGCTTCAATAATACGGTTTTCAATCTGATCGCTCATACCCAGACCATGGCGACCGCCGATGCGGTTGGCTTCCATCATCAGCTCAACGTCATCACTGAAGGTCTGTCCATTCAGCGCAACCGGGTGACCCTGTTCAAAACGAACGGTAACTTCTTCCGCAGGAATTTTGACGTTTTCGTCCCAGAATTTGACACCCATGATCGGGTTAACAATCTTGACGCTGGAGTTCAGAAACTCAAGATCTTTGGCTTCGTGCGTTGCGCCCAGCATGTTGGAGTCAGTGGAGTAGGCTTTTTCAACGGACATTTTATAATCGAAGCCACAGGAAATCATAAACTCGGACATTTCCAGGCGGCCGCCTAACTCATCGATAAAGTCGCTATCCAGCCATGGTTTGTAAATTTGCAGCTCGGCATTGGTTAGCAGACCATAACGATAGAAGCGTTCGATATCGTTGCCTTTATAGGTGCTACCGTCGCCCCAGATGTTTACACCATCTTCTTTCATCGCGGCAACCAGCATGGTACCGGTGACAGCGCGACCCAAAGGAGTCGTGTTAAAGTAGGTCAATCCACCGGTGGTGTTATGAAATGCACCACACTGAATGGCGGCGATGCCTTCAGCGACCAGTTGCTTACGGCAGTCGATCAGACGAGCGCCTTCTGCACCATATTCTTTAGCACGACGAGGAATGGCATCATAATCGTCTTCGTCTGGCTGGCCGAGGTTGGCGGTATATGCATAGGGGACTGCGCCTTTTTTGCGCATCCAAAGCAGTGCGGCACTGGTATCCAGTCCACCAGAGAAAGCGATACCAATACGTTGACCAACCGGGAGATGCTTGAGAATCGTCGTCATAAAATAAAACCCTGCTAGATAGACTGTGGTGAGTTCGACTCAACAATCTTAATTGCATGTTTATGCATTAATTGTGAGTTTTCATTTAATCATCTTTTGCTGGAGACAGGAAGGGGCTGATTGTCTTTTTACTAAAAAACCCCTGAAATACCAGTACAAACGAAAACCGGGTAATGTGAAATTCATGTTGACAAAATATATGATGTATTAATACAATTCACCACGATTTTATGTCCCGTCCTCGGTACCAAATCCCAGCAGTATTTGCGTCTTTTACTCAAAGCGAGTAAAATATGCCACGTTTCAGGCGCGGGGTGGAGCAGCCTGGTAGCTCGTCGGGCTCATAACCCGAAGGTCGTCGGTTCAAATCCGGCCCCCGCAACCACTTTCCCATTAAGTACTTTTTCAAATATACTGTGAGGACCGGGTCCTTCGTAGCCGAATTTGAAAGAATTCTTCTGGAAAGTGTTCCAGATCGCAGTTGCGATCTCAGGGTTCAGTTATCTAAAGCCCCGATTTATCGGGGTTTTTTGTTATCTGACTTCAGAATAACTGGGCTATACGCCCTTTTTTTATGTCTTGGGGGTGGGTTTGTCCACATTAGAGCAAAAATTAACAGAGATGCTCACTGCGCCAGTTGAAGCGCTTGGCTTTGAGCTGGTTGGCATCGAATTTATTCGCAGTCGCACATCCACACTGCGCATCTATATTGATAGTGAAAATGGCATCAATGTTGATGATTGTGCTGATGTGAGCCACCAGGTCAGTGCTGTCATGGATGTCGAAGACCCGATCACCGTCGCTTATAATCTGGAGGTTTCTTCCCCAGGTCTTGAGCGTCCAATGTTTACCGCCGAACACTATGAGCGTTTCTCCGGTGAAGAGGTTTCGCTGGTTCTGCGCATGGCGGTACAAAACCGACGCAAATGGCAGGGCATTATCAAAGCGGTAGACGGTGAGATGATCACGGTAACCGTCGAAGGCAAAGATGAAGTGTTCGCGCTGAGTAACATCCAGAAGGCGAACCTGGTTCCCCACTTTTAACAGTCTGGATTGAGGTGAAAGGCCCCGATGAACAAAGAAATTTTGGCTGTTGTTGAAGCCGTTTCCAACGAAAAGGCGCTGCCACGTGAGAAGATTTTCGAAGCGTTGGAAAGTGCGCTAGCAACGGCTACCAAGAAAAAATACGAGCAAGAGATCGATGTTCGCGTAGAAATCGATCGTAAAAGCGGTGATTTCGATACCTACCGTCGCTGGCTGGTCGTCGAAGAAGTGACAATGCCGACTCGTGAGATCACGCTGGAAGCTGCACGCTACGAAGACGAAAGCATGAATCCTGGCGACTACGTCGAAGATCAGATCGAATCCGTCACTTTTGACCGTATCACTACACAGACAGCGAAGCAGGTTATCGTACAAAAAGTGCGTGAAGCCGAGCGTGCAATGGTCGTCGATCAGTTCCGTGAGCACGAAGGTGAAATTATCACCGGCGTAGTGAAAAAGGTGAATCGCGACAATATTACGCTGGATCTTGGTAGTAATGCTGAAGCTGTGATCCTGCGTGAAGATATGCTGCCGCGTGAAAACTTCCGTCCGGGCGATCGTATCCGTGGTGTACTGTATGCAGTACGCCCAGAAGCACGTGGTGCTCAGCTATTTGTCACCCGTTCTAAACCAGAAATGCTGATCGAATTGTTCCGCATTGAGGTTCCAGAAATTGGTGAAGAAGTTCTCGAAATTAAAGCCGCCGCTCGCGACCCTGGCTCTCGTGCTAAAATCGCAGTGAAAACCAACGACAAGCGTATTGACCCGGTCGGTGCTTGCGTAGGTATGCGCGGTGCGCGCGTTCAGGCAGTTTCAACTGAGCTGGGTGGTGAACGTATCGATATCGTTCTTTGGGACGATAATCCGGCGCAGTTCGTGATTAACGCGATGGCACCGGCTGACGTTGCGTCTATCGTGGTGGATGAAGACAAACACACCATGGATATCGCAGTAGAAGCAGGCAATCTGGCGCAGGCAATTGGTCGTAATGGTCAAAACGTGCGTCTTGCTTCGCAACTGAGTGGTTGGGAACTCAACGTCATGACCGTTGACGACCTACAGGCTAAGCATCAGGCTGAAGCTCATGCAGCAATTGATACCTTCACTAAATATCTTGATATTGATGAAGATTTCGCCACACTGCTGGTTGAAGAAGGTTTCGCCACTCTGGAAGAACTGGCCTACGTGCCAATGAAAGAACTGCTAGAAATTGACGGTCTGGATGAATCCACCGTTGAAGCACTTCGTGAGCGTGCGAAAAATGCGCTGACCACGCTGGCGCTGGCTAAGGAAGAAAGTCTGGGAGACAGCAAACCTGCAGATGATTTATTGAATCTGGAAGGTTTGGACCGCTCTCTGGCATTTACCCTGGCTGCCCGTGGTGTTTGTACGCTGGAAGATCTCGCCGAGCAGGGCATTGATGATCTGGCTGATATCGAAGGCTTAACTGACGAAAAAGCCGGAGAGCTCATCATGGCCGCACGTAATATTTGTTGGTTCGGCGACGAAGCGTAATAAACTGTAGCAGGAAGGAACAGCATGACAGATGTGACCATTAAAGCGCTGGCCTCAGAAATTCAGACCTCTGTGGATCGCCTGATACAGCAATTTGCTGATGCAGGGATTCGCAAATCGGTTGATGATTCTGTGACCGCGCAAGAGAAGCAAACCTTGTTGACGCACCTGAACCGTGAACACGGCTCGGCGCCCGACAAGCTGACGCTGCAGCGCAAAACGCGCAGCACGTTAAATATTCCAGGTACCGGTGGAAAGAGTAAATCGGTACAAATCGAAGTCCGCAAGAAACGCACCTTTGTGAAACGCGATCCGCAAGAGGCTGAACGCCTTGCCGCGGAAGAGCAGGCGCAGCGTGAAGCGGAAGAGCAAGCCCGTCGTGAGGCAGAAGAATCGGCCAAACGCGAGGCGCAATTAAAAGCTGAACGTGAGGCCGCAGAACAAGCTAAACGTGAACTCGCTGAGAAAGCGAAACGTGAAGCCGCGGAAAAAGACAAAGTGAGCAATCAACAAACCGACGATATGACCAAAACCGCCCAGGCTGAGAAGTCCCGCCGCGAGAACGAAGCAGCGGAGCTGAAGCGCAAATCGGAAGAAGAAGCACGCCGCAAACTTGAAGAAGAAGCGCGCCGTGTAGCGGAAGAAGCACGCCGTATGGCTCAAGAAAATGAAAAGAACTGGACTGAAACTCCAGAAACCCCTGAAGAAACTACCGACTATCACGTAACGACTTCTCAGCATGCGCGTCAGGCTGAAGATGATAACGATCGTGAAGTAGAAGGTGGTCGTGGTCGTACCCGTAGTACTAAGGCTGCGCGTCCGGCGAAGAAAGGTAATAAACACGCTGAGTCTAAAGCCGATCGTGAAGAAGCCCGTGCAGCTGTTCGCGGTGGCAAAGGCGGCAAGCATCGTAAAGGTTCTGCTCTGCAACAAGGTTTCCAGAAGCCAGCTCAGGCAGTTAACCGTGATGTTGTGATTGGCGAAACCATCACCGTTGGCGATCTGGCGAACAAAATGGCAGTCAAAGGCTCTCAGGTCATCAAAGCAATGATGAAATTGGGCGCAATGGCTACCATCAACCAGGTCATCGACCAGGAAACCGCACAGCTGGTTGCCGAAGAGATGGGCCACAAAGTGACCCTGCGTCGTGAGAATGAGCTGGAAGAAGCGGTAATGAGCGACCGCGATACTGGCGCTGCGGCTGAACCGCGGGCACCGGTTGTGACCATCATGGGTCACGTCGACCACGGTAAAACTTCTCTGCTCGACTATATTCGTTCAACTAAAGTCGCATCCGGCGAAGCGGGTGGTATTACCCAGCATATCGGTGCTTATCACGTTGAAACTGATAACGGTATGATCACCTTCCTGGATACCCCGGGTCACGCCGCATTTACTTCCATGCGTGCTCGTGGTGCTCAGGCGACAGATATTGTTGTTCTGGTTGTTGCTGCCGATGATGGCGTTATGCCGCAGACTATTGAAGCTATCCAGCACGCGAAAGCGGCGCAGGTTCCTTTAGTCGTTGCGGTAAACAAAATCGACAAACCAGAAGCTGATATGGATCGCGTTAAGAACGAACTGTCCCAGTACGGTGTTATGCCGGAAGAGTGGGGCGGCGAAGCGCAGTTCATCCCTGTATCTGCAAAAGCGGGTACCGGTATTGACGATTTGCTGAATGCTATCCTGCTGCAGGCTGAAGTTCTGGAACTGAAAGCGGTTCGCAATGGTATGGCGAGCGGCGCGGTTATCGAATCCTTCCTTGATAAAGGTCGTGGTCCGGTTGCTACCGTTCTGGTTCGTGAAGGCACGCTGCATAAGGGCGATATCGTTCTGTGTGGCTTCGAGTATGGTCGCGTTCGTGCAATGCGTAACGAACTGGGTCAGGAAGTACTGGAAGCGGGTCCGTCCATTCCGGTTGAAATCCTCGGTCTGTCCGGTGTTCCGGCTGCCGGTGATGAAGTGACTGTTGTTCGTGACGAGAAAAAAGCGCGTGAAGTTGCGTTGTATCGTCAGGGTAAATTCCGCGAAGTTAAGCTGGCGCGTCAGCAGAAATCTAAACTCGAGAACATGTTTGCTAACATGACCGAGGGCGAAGTTCACGAAGTGAATGTCGTACTGAAAGCGGATGTTCAGGGCTCTGTGGAAGCTATCTCCGATTCTTTACTGAAACTGTCTACTGACGAAGTGAAAGTGAAAATTATCGGTTCCGGCGTAGGTGGTATCACCGAAACCGACGCAACCCTGGCGGCTGCATCCAATGCTATTCTGGTTGGCTTTAACGTACGTGCCGATGCATCTGCTCGTAAAGTTATCGACGCGGAAAGTCTGGATCTGCGCTACTACTCCGTCATCTATCATCTGATCGACGAAGTGAAAGCGGCAATGAGCGGCATGCTGTCTCCGGAACTGAAACAGCAGATTATTGGTCTTGCTGAAGTGCGTGATGTGTTCAAATCACCGAAATTCGGTGCCATCGCGGGCTGTATGGTTACCGAAGGGACGATTAAACGTCATAACCCAATCCGCGTACTGCGTGACAACGTGGTTATCTATGAAGGTGAGCTGGAATCCCTGCGTCGCTTCAAAGATGACGTTAACGAAGTCCGTAACGGCATGGAATGTGGTATCGGTGTTAAGAACTACAACGACGTTCGCGTTGGCGATATGATCGAAGTGTTCGAAATTATCGAGATTCAACGTACCATCGATTAATCGTTTAGTAGGCCGGGGAAGCGCAGCGCCACACCCGGTTATACAAAATTAAAGGGGGCCGCGTGGCCCCCTTATTTGTCTGGAGAATTTATTATGGCGAAAGAATTTGGTCGCCCGCAGCGCGTAGCGCAGGAGATGCAAAAAGAGATTGCTATTATCCTGCAACGCGAAATTAAAGACCCGCGCCTGGGCATGATGACGACCGTTTCCGGCGTGGAAATGTCTCGCGATCTGGCCTATGCCAAAGTGTTTGTTACCTTTCTGAACGACCAGGATGAAGCCGCTGTAAAAGCGGGTATCAAAGCGTTGCAGGAAGCATCCGGTTTTATCCGCTCGCTGCTGGGGAAAGCAATGCGCCTGCGTATCGTTCCTGAGCTGACGTTCTTCTACGACAACTCATTAGTAGAAGGGATGCGCATGTCGAATCTGGTAACCAGCGTGGTGAAGCATGATGATGAACGTCGTGTGAACCCGGACGACAGTAAGGAGGACTAATGAGTCGTCCTCGTCGTCGCGGTCGTGATGTGCACGGCGTATTGTTGCTGGATAAACCGCAAGGTGCGTCCAGTAACGACGTGCTACAGAAAGTAAAACGTATTTATAACGCCAACCGGGCCGGGCACACTGGTGCACTGGATCCTCTTGCGACCGGTATGCTGCCGATTTGCCTTGGGGAAGCGACCAAATTTTCCCAGTATCTGCTGGATTCCGATAAGCGCTACCGCGTGATTGCTAAGCTTGGTCAGCGAACTGATACTTCTGATGCCGATGGGCAGGTCGTGGAAGAACGTGCGATGACCTTTAGCGCGGAACAGCTTGCTGCGGCACTCGACAGCTTCCGTGGGGAAACCCAGCAGGTACCGTCGATGTATTCGGCGCTGAAATACCAAGGGAAAAAACTGTACGAATATGCCCGTCAGGGGATTGAAGTACCACGTGAATCCCGACCAATTACAGTCTATGAGCTACTGTTCATCCGTCATGAAGGTGATGAACTTGAGCTGGAAATTCACTGTTCTAAAGGTACCTACATTCGCACAATTATCGATGATCTAGGTGAGAAACTTGGCTGCGGTGCGCATGTGATTTTCCTGCGTCGTCTTGCGGTCAGTAAATACCCGGTTGAGCGGATGGTGACACTGGAGCAACTGCAGGCTCTGGTTGAGCAGGCTAATACGCAAGATATTCCAGCAGCGCAGCTTTTGGACCCGTTACTGATGCCAATGGACAGTCCCGCTTCGGATTATCCGCTGGTTAATATTCCGGAAACTTCGGCAGTATACTTTAAAAACGGTAACCCCGTTCGTACCTCGGGCGCGGGGCTGCACGGATTAGTTCGTGTGACCGAAGGTGAAGAAGAAAAGTTTCTTGGCATGGGTGAGATTGACGACGAAGGCCGTGTGGCTCCCCGTCGGCTGGTGGTTGAATACCCTGCCTGAGTGCTTTTCTTGCGATAAAAGGCTGCTGCGAGTAGAATATCGCCGCTTAATGCCCGCCAAAGTGTTTTAACATTTTCGGGTGTTATATCAGGGGTTGCTGAATTAGAGATCGGCACCCTTTCTTTCTTTTAATTTTTGGAGTTTGAAAATGTCTCTAAGCGTTGAAGCTAAAGCAAAAATCGTTTCTGAGTTTGGTCGTGGCGAAAACGACAGCGGTTCTACTGAAGTTCAGGTTGCCCTGCTGACTGCACAGATCAACCACCTGCAAGGTCACTTTGCAGAGCACAAAAAAGATCACCACAGCCGTCGTGGTCTGCTGCGTATGGTTTCTCAGCGTCGTAAACTGCTCGACTACCTGAAACGTAAAGATGTTGCACGTTACTCTTCGCTGATCGAGCGTCTGGGTCTGCGTCGCTAATTCTGCGAGTTTCAGAAAAGGGGCCTCACGGCCCCTTTTTTCGACCGGGCGGCAGCAATTCACTGGAAACTCATGTATTGTTGCTATTAATGATCTTCGTGCAGAGGTTCGCGCGGCTAATGAGAGGCTTCATCCGCAGGGGCGGGTAAAGGTTGTCATTAGTCGCGAGGATGCAGGGGATCGGGTCATTAGATATCGTATCGTGGATACGATGTCATCGATATATAAAAAGGATAGAACTTTGCTTAATCCGATCGTTCGTAAATTCCAGTACGGCCAACATACCGTAACGCTGGAAACTGGCATGATGGCGCGTCAGGCAACTGCCGCCGTAATGGTAAGCATGGATGACACTGCGGTATTTGTTACCGTTGTTGGTCAGAAAAAAGCGAAACCAGGCCAGGACTTCTTTCCGCTGACCGTTAACTATCAGGAGCGTACCTACGCTGCTGGTCGTATTCCGGGTAGCTTCTTCCGTCGTGAAGGCCGTCCGAGTGAAGGCGAAACGTTGATCGCGCGTCTGATTGACCGCCCGGTTCGTCCGCTGTTCCCGGAAGGCTTCGTTAACGAAGTCCAGGTTATTGCAACTGTCGTTTCCGTTAACCCGCAGGTTAACCCGGATATCGTGGCAATGATTGGTGCATCTGCTGCCCTGTCCCTGTCCGGCATTCCGTTCAACGGCCCTATCGGCGCTGCACGTGTTGGTTATCTCAATGACCAATACGTACTGAACCCGACTCAGGACGAGCTGAAGGAAAGCAAGCTGAACCTGGTTGTTGCCGGTACAGAAGGTGCTGTGCTGATGGTTGAATCCGAAGCGGAACTGCTGAGTGAAGACCAGATGCTGGGTGCTGTTGTGTTTGGTCACGATCAGCAGCAGGTTGTTATCCAGGCGATCAACGACCTGGTAAAAGAAGCCGGTAAACCACGCTGGGATTGGCAGCCTGAAGCCGTAAACGAAGCGCTGAATGCGCGGGTTGCTGCGCTGGCTGAAGCTCGCCTGAGCGATGCTTACCGCATCACTGACAAACAAGAGCGTTATGCTCAGGTTGACGTGATCAAATCTGAAACCATCGCTACTCTGGTTGCGGAAGATGAAACCCTGGACGCTAACGAACTGGGTGAAATCCTGCACGCTATCGAGAAAAACGTTGTTCGTAGCCGCGTACTGGCAGGCGAGCCGCGTATTGATGGTCGCGAAAAAGACATGATCCGCGGTCTGGACGTTCGTACTGGCGTACTGCCACGTACTCACGGTTCTGCACTGTTCACCCGTGGCGAAACTCAGGCGCTGGTTACCGCGACCCTGGGCACCACCCGTGATGCACAGAACCTCGACGAGCTGATGGGCGAGCGCACTGACAACTTCCTGTTCCACTACAACTTCCCTCCGTACTGCGTAGGCGAGACTGGCATGGTTGGTTCTCCGAAGCGTCGTGAAATCGGTCATGGTCGTCTGGCGAAACGCGGCGTGCTGGCAGTGATGCCGGATCTGGACAAATTCCCGTACACCGTACGAGTTGTGTCTGAAATCACCGAATCCAATGGTTCTTCTTCCATGGCTTCCGTGTGTGGTGCTTCTCTGGCGCTGATGGACGCAGGTGTGCCGATTAAAGCCGCCGTTGCGGGTATCGCAATGGGTCTGGTGAAAGAAGGCGAGAACTTTGTTGTTCTGTCTGACATCCTTGGCGATGAAGATCACCTGGGCGATATGGACTTCAAAGTGGCGGGTACCCGCGATGGTATCTCTGCGCTGCAGATGGATATCAAAATTGAAGGTATCACCAAAGAGATCATGCAGGTTGCTCTGAACCAGGCTAAAGGTGCGCGTCTGCACATCCTGGGCGTGATGGAACAGGCGATCAACGCGCCGCGCGGCGACATCTCTCAGTTCGCTCCGCGTATCCATACCATTAAGATCAGCCCGGACAAGATCAAAGACGTTATCGGTAAGGGCGGTTCTGTTATTCGTGCTCTGACCGAAGAAACCGGCACTACTATCGAAATCGAAGATGACGGTACTGTGAAGATCGCAGCGACCGACGGTGAGAAAGCGAAGTATGCTATCCGTCGTATCGAAGAGATCACTGCTGAGATCGAAGTTGGCCGTATCTACAATGGTAAAGTGACCCGTATCGTTGACTTTGGCGCGTTTGTTGCCATTGGCGGCGGTAAAGAAGGTCTGGTTCATATTTCTCAAATCGCCGATAAGCGCGTTGAGAAAGTGACTGACTACCTGCAGATGGGTCAGGAAGTACCGGTTAAAGTTCTGGAAGTTGACCGCCAGGGCCGTGTCCGTCTGAGCATTAAAGAAGCAACTGAACAAACTCAGCCTGCGAACGCGCCGGAAGCTCCGGCCGCTGAACAGGGCGAGTAAGGTTGCCGTTTGCCCTCCGCATTGCGGAGGGCGTATTACGGGCAGGACGCCTTGTTTGCAGCCGGGGAACTGGACGTTCATCCAATCGTTGTCTTCGGGAGTGGGAAATGAAGCCTTTTTTGCGCTGGTGTTTCGTGGCGACAGCTCTCACGCTGGCAGGATGCAGCAATTCTGCCTGGCGTAAGGACGCAGTCCTCGCGGTGCCATTGCAACCGACTTTGCAGCAAGAAGTGATTCTGGCGCGCATGGAACAAATTCTTGCCAGTCGGGCTTTAACCGATGACGAACGCGCACAGCTTTTATATGAGCGCGGAGTGTTGTATGATAGTCTCGGTCTGAGGGCATTAGCGCGAAATGATTTTTCACAAGCGCTGGCAATCCGACCAGATATGCCTGAAGTATTCAACTACTTAGGCATTTATTTAACGCAGGCAGGCAATTTTGATGCTGCCTATGAAGCGTTTGATTCTGTACTTGAGCTTGATCCAACTTACAACTACGCGCACTTAAATCGCGGCATCGCTCTGTATTACGGTGGTCGTGCTAAGTTAGCGCAAGATGATCTGCTGGCGTTTTATCAAGACGATCCCAATGATCCTTTCCGAAGCCTGTGGCTTTATCTCGCTGAGCGTAAGCTCGATGAGAAGCAGGCGCTTGAAGCACTGAGACAGCGCTTAGACAAATCGGACAAAGAACAATGGGGATGGAACATTGTCGGGTTCTACCTTGGCGACATTAGCGAAAAAGAGCTAATGGACCGTCTGAAGGCAGACGCAACGGATAACACCTCGCTCGCTGAGCATCTCAGTGAAACCAACTTCTATTTAGGTAAGTACTACCTAAGTCTGGGGGACAAGGACAGCGCTACGGCACTGTTCAAACTGGCGGTCGCAAACAACGTTCATAACTACGTTGAGCACCGATACGCATTGTTGGAATTATCGCTCTTGGGCCAGGAGCAAGATGACCTGGCAGAATCGGACCAGCAATAGCTGACGAACACATCAGCCCAATTTTTTTATTGCCATCACCTTAACGGGTGAGGGCGTTGTTGTTCGTTAATACACCTACTTTGAGCCGGTTCACACTTTTCAATGAAAATTACCGTAAATTTTCACGATGAGTTATGTAGACTGGCCGCCATTAATTTTGAGGCACACGTACTACATGGCTGAATTCGAAACCACTTTTGCAGATCTGGGCCTGAAGGCTCCCATCCTTGAAGCGCTTAACGATCTGGGTTACGAAAAACCATCTCCGATCCAGGCTGAGTGCATTCCGCATCTTCTGGGCGGCCGTGACGTTCTGGGTATGGCCCAGACGGGTAGCGGTAAAACCGCAGCGTTTTCTTTACCGCTGCTGAACAACCTTGATCCTGAGCTGAAAGCGCCGCAGATTCTGGTGCTGGCACCGACCCGCGAACTGGCGGTACAGGTAGCTGAAGCAATGACGGATTTTTCTAAACATATGCGCGGCGTAAACGTGGTTGCCCTTTACGGCGGCCAGCGTTATGACGTGCAGCTACGCGCACTGCGTCAGGGGCCACAAATCGTTGTCGGTACCCCGGGTCGTCTACTGGATCACCTGAAACGCGGTACGCTGGATCTCTCTAAACTGAGCGGTCTGGTACTGGATGAAGCTGACGAAATGCTGCGCATGGGCTTTATCGAAGACGTAGAAACGATTATGGCGCAGATCCCGGAAGGTCATCAGACCGCTCTGTTCTCCGCCACCATGCCGGAAGCGATTCGTCGTATTACCCGCCGCTTTATGAAAGAGCCGCAGGAAGTTCGCATCCAGTCCAGCGTCACTACTCGCCCGGACATCAGCCAGAGCTACTGGACTGCTTACGGTATGCGTAAAAACGAAGCGCTGGTGCGTTTCCTGGAAGCGGAAGATTTTGATGCGGCGATTATTTTCGTGCGTACCAAAAACGCGACCCTGGAAGTGGCCGAAGCGCTGGAGCGTAGCGGCTACAACAGCGCCGCGCTGAACGGCGACATGAACCAGTCCCTACGTGAGCAGACTCTGGAGCGTCTGAAAGACGGTCGTCTGGATATCCTGATCGCTACCGATGTTGCGGCCCGTGGCCTGGACGTTGAGCGTATCAGCCTGGTTGTTAACTATGATATCCCGATGGATTCAGAGTCTTACGTTCACCGTATTGGCCGTACCGGTCGTGCGGGTCGTGCTGGCCGTGCGCTGCTGTTCGTTGAGAACCGCGAGCGTCGTCTGCTGCGCAACATCGAACGTACTATGAAGCTGACCATTCCTGAAGTCGAACTGCCGAACGCAGAGCTGCTGGGCAAACGTCGCCTGGAAAAATTTGCCGCGAAAGTTCAGCAGCAGCTGGAAAGCAGCGATTTGGATCAGTACCGCGCACTGCTGGCGAAAATCCAGCCATCTGCTGAAGGCGAAGAGCTGGATGTTGAAACTCTGGCCGCAGCGCTGCTGAAAATGGCTCAGGGTGAACGTCCGCTGATCCTGCCTCCGGATGCGCCGATGCGTCCGAAGCGTGAGTTCCGTGACCGTGACGATCGTTTCGAGCGTCGTGGCGACCGCAACGATCGTGGCCCGCGCGGTGATCGCCCTGAACGCAGTGGCGAAGATCGTCCTAAGCGTGAGCGTCGTGACGTTGGCGATATGGAACTGTACCGTATTGAAGTGGGCCGTGATGATGGCGTTGAAGTTCGTCATATCGTTGGCGCGATTGCTAACGAAGGCGATATCAGCAGCCGTTACATCGGTAACATTAAGCTGTTTGCTTCTCACTCCACCATCGAGCTGCCGAAAGGCATGCCGGGTGAAGTACTGCAGCACTTTACTCGTACTCGCATTCTGAACAAACCGATGAACATGCAGCTGCTGGGTGATGCTCAGCCGCGTCCTGAGCGCAGCGGCGAACGTCGCGGCGGCGGCGAGCGTCGTGAAGGCGGCCGTGGTTTCGGTGGCGGTGAGCGTCGTGAAAGCCGTGGGTTTGGCGGCGAACGCCGTGAAGGTGGTCGTGGTGATGGTCGTCGTTTCAGCGGCGAGCGTCGTGACGGTGGTAACCGCGCACCGCGCCGCGATGATGCCGGTGCTGCTCCGCGTCGTGATGACTCCGCAGGCCGTCGTCGTTTCGGTGGCGATGCGTAATTAGCATTATCCGCTAACGTAAAGTAAATGATACAGCCCCGATCTTTATGATTGGGGCTTTTTTTATTTCTTTTGTACTCGTGTACTGGTACAGTGCGTCACATTCATAATGAGATAAAGTATTTTCGACTGGAGATTTCGGCAAATGGCGACACTTACCACTACGGCAACCCGACCGTCCTTGTTTGGCGGCGTGGTGATTATCGGCGGGACAATTATTGGCGCGGGTATGTTCTCGCTGCCGGTGGTCATGTCCGGTGCGTGGTTTTTCTGGTCGCTGGCAGCACTGGTTTTTACCTGGTTTTGCATGCTGCATTCCGGATTGATGATCCTTGAAGCAAACCTGAATTATCGGATTGGTTCCAGCTTCGACACTATTACTAAAGATCTGCTTGGCAGAGGCTGGAATCTAATCAATGGCGTATCTATTGCTTTTGTACTTTATATCCTGACCTACGCCTACATCTCCGCCAGCGGCTCGATCCTGCATCATACTTTTGCGGAAATGTCGTTGAACGTTCCGGCTCGAGCCGCAGGCTTTGGTTTTGCGCTGCTGGTTGCGTTTATCGTCTGGTTGAGTACTAAAGCGGTGAGTCGAATGACGGCCATTGTTTTGGGTGCGAAGGTCATTACCTTCTTTCTGACCTTCGGTAGCCTGCTGGGCCACGTTCAGCCGACAACATTGTTTAACGTCGCCGAACAAAATGCTTCGTATATGCCGTACTTGCTGATGACGCTGCCTTTCTGCCTGGCATCTTTTGGCTATCACGGCAACGTGCCGAGCCTGATGAAGTATTACGGCAAGAATCCACGCACTATCGTTAAGTGCTTGGTTTACGGCACGCTGCTGGCGCTGGGGCTGTATGTCGTTTGGCTGCTGGTGACGATGGGTAACATTCCACGTCCGGAATTTATCGGTATTGCACAGAAGGGCGGTAATATTGATGTGCTGGTTCAGGCACTGAGTGGCGTACTGAACAGTCGTAGTCTGGATCTGCTGTTAGTTATCTTCTCAAACTTTGCGGTTGCCAGTTCATTCCTTGGCGTCACTCTCGGCCTGTTTGATTATCTGGCAGATTTGTTCGGTTTTGATGATTCCGCGTTAGGGCGCTTTAAAACCGCGATTCTCACTTTTATGCCGCCGATGATTGGTGGCCTGCTGTGGCCGAATGGTTTCCTGTATGCCATCGGATATGCGGGTCTGGCAGCCACAATCTGGGCGGCAATTGTACCGGCGCTGTTAGCTCGTGCATCGCGTAAACGTTTTGGTAGCCCGTTGTTTCGCGTTTGGGGTGGAAAGCCGATGATTGCGCTGGTTTTACTGTTCGGTTTGGGTAACGTCATAGTGCATTTCCTGTCGAGTTTTAATGTATTACCGACTTATCAATAATTGAATTTATAGCCGAGCCAGATTTAACGATCTGGCTCAAAAAATATTCTCTTAATTTCTCTTACTATAAATATTGTCTTGAATAAGGGAATATTTATATGCTGAATAATGATATTACTCTGCGGAAACTCGAGATCTTCCTTAGCTATATGGAATCGATGAATATATCGAAAACAGCAGAACTGATGAACATTTCATCCGTTAGTGTCCATCGTGCTCTTCATTCACTGGAGGATAATTTACGCTGCCCTTTGTTTACCCATAATGGTCGGAACCTTCATCCTTTGCCTGGGGCATGGGTTATGCAGAAACAAGCTCGGGAAGTGATTAACTCGATGGAGCGATGTATTTATCTTACTCGCGAAGCCTCTGGATATCACACTCAGGTTCTACGATTGGGATTACTATATTCACTTGTATTAAAGACTGCGCCACAAATTGTCCAGGGGCTAAAAAAACGCTGTCCGGATCTTACGATTGAATTCATCATGAACTCTAATAAGAAATTACTAGAAGCCCTTAACGAAGGGAAGATTGATGCAGTCCTGATTTCGACGCCCGATGATTACAACGTTCAGCTATTCGAAACATGGACAATATTCTCTGATTCAATTTTCCTTGCGGTACCGGTTACGGATGCTGACAGTTTATCTACGCCTGTTGATTTACGGCATCTGCAAAATAAAAAATTTATTGCCTTAAGCGAAGGTTTTGCCACCTGGCGAGGTTTTCAGGAAGCGTTTCAGATTGCCGGATTTACCCCTGATATTACCGTTCGGGTTCATGATGTATTTTCATTGATGAGTATGGTTAATGCCGGAGTGGGTTATACCTTGATCCCCGGGCGGATGAGCGGGTTGTTCAGAAGCGGAATTCGCCTGCTACCGTTGCAGGAACCCTATCGGATGGAGCAGGAAATCTCGCTGGTCTTCCCTCGTAGCCAGGAAAATCACCCTGGCTTGCTGTCTTTGTTAGCCGAGTGCCGCATGTATGCAAGGCAGCTTATGATGGAGAAAAACGACACAGAGAAAACCCCATGAGCTCCTGGCTTAGCCGTTGATATACCACCGTTTCGCCGTAAATAGAGACGGCAAGCCATCGCGGATTACTCACCAAGGCGATTTTGATTCTGATACGATCGCCATTAATGTTGTTGGCTAAGGCATGGCTAAGCGCCTGATGGCTGGCCTGGCATAGTGTAAAGATGGCGGTCTCCTGCCGGGTAATAATCTGGTGCTTAAAGGCGCAGCCAATGACGCAGCGCTGTAGCTTAGCTTTTATCTCATCTGATGCTCCCGCCATAAAAGCAAAACCGACCTTATGCTCAGGCTTATCGGTCGTCAGTTTCTGACGAAAATTCTCTTCATCTTCTTGCGTGCAAAGTGAGGCCAGAAGCGCAATTTGTCCAGGCTTCATTCGCTGAAATGAATACATAGATATCCCTTGTGCCTGCCGCGATGGCAGCAGGCGTGTGTTATTAAAAGAAGGGGGTTAAAGAGAGATAGAGCGCTGATGGCGCCAATAGACATCCGAGCCCGGTATAAAACGTTGCCGTCATCGCGCCATAGGGAACCAGTTTGGGGTCGGTCGCGGCCAGACCTGCGGCAACGCCACTGGTGGAACCCATTAATCCGCCGTAAACAATGGCGGCGGCTGGTGAATTTAAACCTGCGGCTTTCGCTACCAGCGGCGTTAATATCATGACAGCAATGGATTTAATGACACCCGCGGCGATGCTAAGTGCAATAACATCGGAGCTCGCGCCGAGCGCTGCGCCAGTCACCGGGCCAACGATAAAGGTCACAGCCCCGGCACCGATGGTCGCCATACTGATCGCATCTGTATAGCCAAAAGCCCATGCGACAATTGCGCCAAGATAAAAAGAGAGCACGGTTGAGATAACCAATGCCAGCGCGCCTGCAATCCCTGCTTTTTTCAGCTCTTCAAGCTTTACGCCGAAGGCGGTAGAGATGATAGCGAAATCGCGGAACATGCCGCCGCCCATCAGTGCAATACCGCTGAAGAGGCTGATGTCGGCAATGCCCTTTTTACCGCCGGTCAGTTCCCCGCCAAGCCATGCCAGCAGTAGCCCGGCGACGATCGCGATAGCCGAACTATGAATCTTGCCGCGAAGCAGATGCGTAGAGATCCAGCTTGCTGCCCAGCACACGATCCCCACCACGACAAAGGCGGTAATCAAGCCGTTGCTGGTGAAGTTACCGGTAAGAATCTTTGTAAGCTGCTCCATTATTTGCATTCCTCGCTAACGGCGGAACTTCCCTGAACGCCACGACCGCCGATTTTGCTTAACGGTTTAATCAGCAGGAAGCCGATGAAAACGGCACCCAGGCCTGCAATGAGCGCAACCGGACCGCCTTTGAGCGCGGCAATAACATTTTGGTTTGCGGACATAGCGACGACTATCGGAATATACATTGCATTCCAGAAACCGACTCCTTGTTCAGCCGGTTTCGATAGTAATCCTTTTTCCGTCAGCTTTTGCGAAGCGACTACCAGAAATAACATGGCAAAGCCAATACCGCCGATATTGGCCGAAATACCCAGCAGCAGGCCCAGAAGATCGCCGATGATTAATCCGGCGAACATGCACAATCCCATTAACATCAATCCGTAAATAATCATGATGTTTCTCTTTGTCTATCCATACTAAAAGCGAATAACACAAAACGGTTTGATGATACCCGCATTGGGGAAATGATAAGAAAATAAATCAGCGGCTTTTAGTATAGCGATTTTTATTTGCAGACATTCATAAGAACACAGTTTTTCTCAGTCACTATGATTTATCATATCAGCAAGCGAAGCGCTTACTGATATGACATTAACATAGAAATAATCTCACAATAGAATGTCGCATTGTTTTTTAATTAAATGCGTACTAACTCACTTTACTCTGCAACGATTTCAAATAATACCATGCCTGGGTTGATGCGGTCGCCCACATTAACCGCGAGCGTTTTTAATATTCCGCTCTCTGGTGAAGCAACAGGCATCTTCATTTTCATGGCTTCCAGCACAATAACCACCTGGCCTTTTTCGATTTTATCCCCTGCAGCCGCTTTCACTTCATCAACCACGCCCGGAACTTTTGATTTAACTTCTGACATATTAATTTCCTTTGATATATTTAACGGAAAAATGTTCTCATTGCTGCCGCGATCTGCTGTCGCGATATTAATTGAACATCATTCTCACTTTTAGCCAGCAGAGTTGAGCTTCCACTGAACCATTCTTTGATATTGATGGCGTATCCATCGGATAAACACATCTCGCCATCGATACGTAACTGAAATTGCCGTTCTATATTGCATATGCTGGCCCAGCATTCGTTAAGACCCATCAATGAGCTGGGAACAAGACGAATATCCAGATCGGAATGAGCATCAGTCCATTGCCATGGAGTAACGATTTCCAGTGCCACCGACCCCCATACCCCGAGCTGAATTTCCGGCCAGCACCACCCCTGAGCTAACACATTAAATGCACGTATCGCATCAGTGCGTCCGGCAACCGAAAGCGAGGCCGTTTGCTCTGGTGTTGAGGTACGCGTTATTGCCGATGACGCCACCTCTGTAGCCAGACGTAAACGCCGCTCTTGCCAGCGCAGAGGGAAACAAAAACCCAGTGGAGCCAGCCCTTCATGCCGTTCGCCACGACGCACAATCCCCGGCAGTGACCCGCTCAACAGACATTCCCGAACTTGTCGCCGAAGCTCGGCTGGAAGCTTGCTGAATGTACTCTCGAGCCGTGCCGCAATAGCATCCAGCGCCGAAGGTTCCAGCCAGCACAGGGTATGCCGTTGCAGGGGCATCATCGTGCTTTACACCACGCCGGATCGTTTTTCGCCTGCTGCTGCAAATCCCGTTGTGCCTGTAGCAGAGCGTCGAACTGGGCCGTTGCCTGCGGGCCGATAATATCGACAGGCGAGACTCCTGCAGTACATTCGCCGGGGATCATTTTTGGCCAGAGCCGGATATGCGTTGCGTCAGCTTCGGTTTTCAACTGCGTCGAGACGTGACAAATTCGCCCCTTGATGCGCAAGATTGTCCGCGCTGTGCGTTCAACTATCTCCCGACTTTGCGCAGTGGTTGCCATCACCACCATGTCGTACTCCGGCGTGGTGCGCTGGCGCTTCCAGGTCTGGATTTTCCCCTGCGGATTGCAAAGATGCCCGCTTGCAGCGAGGGGAAAACTGTCGCCAGTCGGCAAACCGCCCACCACGGCCTCCCGCCAGTCGCCACCCTGCGGAGCGTGGACCAGCGAAATATCATCGCGTAGCGGGACGCCATCAAGCACCAGCCAGCCGAACTCCTGACAGCCATAAATGTCATGCAGCGCATAGCCCAGCGAAGCCGCCAGCGGAACCAGTTCTTCATCCAACGGCGTTCCTGCGGTTATCAAGGTCAACTTTTTCGGCAACCTGTCCGCCAGATCCATCTTCAGTGCCTGCTCCAGGGTAGCGCGTAAAAATGAGGACTCTCCCACCACCACGTCCGGCGACTGCTGGCACAGGGCGATAAGCAGCGCATCCCGGCAGGAGCGGGATAAAAACGACCAGTGAAGGCCGTTCTCGTCCAGCGCCTGGCGAGTAAACACGTTAACCAGCGGCGCATAGGTCACCAGCACGTTCTGCCCTGCGGTAACGCCGCATTCAGCCAGCGCCCGTTTTCCGGCGGCGGCGCGCAGCGTTAGCTCGCTGTGCGTAACGCCGACGATATTCTGAAACGCGCTGCTGCCGGTAGTGAAGGTGACCAGCGCCAGGTTGAGCGGCGTATGGATCTCTTCAATAACGTGCGCCGCCGTCGGGCCGGCAATGCCTTTGTCGTTCAGCGTCCGGCGCGGCATCTCTTCAAATGAAGGAATACCGGGCTGCGCCTGGGTCAGCCATTCGAGCGTGGTGATGGGATCGTTCATATTACTTTTCCCCCTGCATCAGTCGGGCAGATAACGCGCCGCCACTTGCTGATATTCATCGTGCATCTGCGCCAGAATGACGCCACGCATTTTTCTGCCGCCGCGCTCTTCGCCGGAGAGCCCGCGGCCCTGCGGACCGGTGGCCTGAATACTCACGTCCTGTTTTTGCCGGCGCACATCGCCAATATGCCGAACAATTGCCTCTCTCATCTCCGGGATGGTTTTGATTAACTCCTCCACGCCACCCAGTTGCCAGAAGAACTCAGGACCTGCCGCAAAGACCGGGTTGCTGCGGGAGAGTTCGCTCAGACGTTCCACATCCTGACGCGTAATACGGGCGATGCTGCTTAGTGGCATGACGTGAATCATGGTGCCGAATTCTGAGGTCAGACTGAGGATATGGTCGGCCTGCAGGCCGTGGCACAGAAACGCGCCGCTAATGGCGCGACCAATTACCATAGCGATAATCGGGTGCCCGGCATGGCGCGCTTCGGCTAGTGCCAGCTGATATGCGCCGGTCGCTTTATTCATGCCGATAATCTCTTCCAGTTTGCCTGGCCCGTTCCCCGGAGTATCGACAATCAGCACCAGCGGGCGTTTTTCGCCTGCGGGCTTGTCTTTATCCATCGCCAGCGTGCGGTAGACCGCCAGCGCCATTTTGTAGCCCTCTTCCAGACCGATGATCCCCGCATAAACGACCGGGAAGCGCGGATTGAAGGTCATGGCGTCGTTGGCGATCACCGTGCAGATTTCACCGTTGATGCGTGCGCTGCCGACAACGGCACCGGGGCCGTAGTCATCGCAGGGCAGATTAAGTCCCGTAAGGGCGTTTTCAGCAAAGCTGCCTTCATCGACAATCAGGTCGATGGCGGCGCGCCCCTGGCCGAGTAAATTTTCCATCATGCTTCCTCCACGGACAGGCGTTGGACATTGCTCAGGAAGGTTTCCAGGCTCATATCAACCAGTGATTGCGGGGCAGGATTTCCCGCTGCCGCCCACACATCGCGCGCATCGGTCGGCGCAAGCTCGTTGATTTTCTGCGTCAGCGCCATCTGTGCGCGGACTTTTACCTCGCTGCCAATTCGGCGCATTGCTTCAATATCGGGCCAGGATAAATCGGCAATTTGCGCAGCCTGCTGGTGGAAGGCATCCAGCGAGTCGGCAATCAGGTAATTGCAGTCGCCGACGATGTATTTATGCTTGCCGCCGGTAGTGCGGAACACCAGTGCGCGGTCAGAGGCGTCGAACTCGCTGCGACCCATCTCCTGCTCGATAACTTCCGGCCCGGTCAGCCCGAGGCGGCCTGATTCGCTCATGACGATCAGGTCCGTCGCGGCGGCGACAAAGCCCATACCGCCGAAGCAGCCGATCTTGCTGCCGATCAGCGCCACAACCGGTACGCGACCGCGCAGGGTTTGCAGCATATCCATACATTCGGCATGGGCGAGCAAACCGGCGTTGGCTTCATGCAGGCGCACGCCGCCAGTTTCAAAGGAGATAAGCACGACGGGGCGACGTGCCGGGTCGCGGGTCTGCGCCGCCAGTTCGTCGGCCAGCATCAGTGCGCCGACCATCTTCGCGCCGCCGACTTCACCGACGGAGCCGCCAATAAAGCGTCCTTCTTGCGAGATAACGATGGCCGGATGCTGGCCGAGCAGGCCAATACCGGTAACTACGCCGTCATCGAACTCCACGGCTTCGCCCAGCACCGGCAGATGTGGGCTGACCTGCTTTGCTGCCGGGCCGATAAGCTCGGTAAATGTGCCTTTATCCACCAGCCCTTCGGCGCGAACGCGAGCGCTGGCTTCCAGAAAACGCAGATCACTCATAATGGTTTTCTCCCGGCATGGCCTGTTGTAATGCTTGTTGAATTCGTAACGCCACGACCGCAGGCGTCGCGTTGTTATCGTTGATGCTGACCTGCATATCGCCCAACGGACCGTTATCGAGAAAACGGGTGAGGACGATTTCCCAGATAGCATCGAACCCGGTGACCGGCGTACAAATGCTGATGTCGATTCCGCCTGCCAGGGCTTTGGGTTCCAGCAACACTTCCAGATCGCCGGAGCCCACGATGCCGCAGTGCACGGTTTGCGGCAGGGACGGACGGTCGCTTTTGCCGCTGAAATGCTGTGATATTTGATGTAGAGCCATTTGCTATTCCCTTACCAGTTACGGAATCGAGCCGGTGGGTTGTACAGTCCGCCGGACCACTCGACCAAATCACGAATACTCTTCGCCGCCAGCATTTGGCGGTTGGCGCGGCGTCTGTCGATACCTAAATCTTCCGGCGTTTGCACAATACCTGCTTCGCGTAGCGCTTGCGTTTGTGCCGGGTCGGCGGCGAGGCCGATTTCGGTGTAACCCGCTACGGCGCGAATCGCTGCCATGCGTTGTTCCAGTCCTTCACAGCGATGCAGGTGGGCAAGTCCCTCTTCGGTGAGCACGTGGGTGACGTCATCGGCGTAAACCATCACCGGCGGTAGGGCGAGACCGGCTTTTTCCGCCAGTTCCCAGGCGTCCAGTTTGTCGACGAAAGCAGGCTGGCGCTTCTCGCGGAAGGTCTCCTGCATCTGCACCACCAGGCGCTTGCCGCGCGGCATATCGCCAATCAGCTGCTGCTGGGTGGCCTTGAACTCTTCGCCGCACTTAAGCCAGGATTGGGTGACGTGGCGGCGGCCTTTGGCATCGCAGCCCATATTCGGCGCGCCGCCGAAACCGGAAACGCGGCTGGCGGTGGCGGTGCTGCTGTTGCCGTACTTGTCGATTTGCAGCGTGCCGCCGATAAACATATCCAGCGCGTAGTGCCCGGCGGCCTGAGCGAAGGCGCGGTTAGACCGCAGGGTGCCATCCTGGCCGATGTAAAACACATCCGGGCGTTCAGCGACGTATTTTTCCATTCCCAGCTCGCCGCCAAAGCAGTGCACGGACTGGATCCACCCGCTCTCGATCGCCGGGATCAGCGTCGGATGCGGGTTCAGTACCATGTGAGTACAGACTTTACCTTTTAGCCCCAGCTCTTCGCCGTAAGTTGGCAGAAGCAGTTCAATGGCGGAGGTGAAGAAACCGATGCCGTGGTTAATACGCTCAACGCCGTATTCGGCATAGATACCCTTAAGCGCCATCATCGCCATCAGTACATGGGTATCAGTGATTAGCGCCGGATCGCGGGTGAATAGCGGCTCGACATAGAACGGGCGCGGCGCTTCAATAACCGCATTTACCCAGTCGCCGGGAATATCGACGCGCGGTACTTTATCGACGATCTTGTTTACCTGGGCGATGACGAGCCCCTGGCGGAAGTGGGTGGCCTCGGCGATCACTGGCGTATCTTCGGTGTTGAAGCCGGTGTAAAGGTTGCCGTCTTTATCCGCTTCAAACGCCGTGATCAGCGAAACTCGCGGCGTGAGATCGACAAAATAGCGGCTGAACAGTTCCAGATAGGTGTGGATCGCCCCGAGCTTGATTTTGCCCTGCTGAATAAGCTGCGCCAGACGACCATCCTGCGGTCCGGCATAGGCGAAATCGAGCTTTTCAGCAATGCCTTTCTCGAACAGATCGAGGTGTGAACTGAGCGGTACCGATGACTGCACCATATGCAGACCGGAGATCTTTTCCACATCCACTTTACACAAGCACTCGGCGAGAAAATCCGCCTGCTTCTGGTTGTTACCTTCAATGTTGACGCGATCGGCGCTACGGATCACCGCCTCCAGCGCGGCGACGGTATCTTTGGCGTCAATGATCTTCCCATCATGGAAATACGGAGCCAGAAGATTCAGGCGCTGTACCGTATCATCCTTAAGTTGATGCCAGTTGTGCTCTTTAAGCATGTTTTTAACTCCCTTATTTCAACAGGAATAGCGTGGAGATAAAGACCCCGGTAGCGATAGCCGAAACGATCAGGCCGCTGACGCCTGCGCCCATCGCCAGCGGCAGAATGACGGCGTAAGGGTTTTCATGGCTGACTTCTTTTTGTGCGATTTTGGCAGTGGTTGGCAGGCACGAGACCCCCGCGATACCGATAGCTGGGTTGTAGCGTCCTTTCGAGATAAGCCAGATAAACCAGCCGCCAAGCAGGGCGCTAATTGCTGAGATAGCCAGCGCGCCGATACCGAGGATCAGGATGATGCCGACTTTCGGGTCAAGAATGGTTTGCGCTTCGCATAGCGTGCCGAGCAGCAGGCCAAGGAACAGCGTTGCGGTGTAGGTCAAGGTGGATTCAAGCAGCTTCTGGAACGGTTCGATCTCGGCTTCTTTAATAGCGATCCCAAGGAAGAACGAAAGGATCAGCGGGGCGGCGACCGGCAACAGCAGGCACAGCAGCAGGCAGGCGCAAACGGTGAAGATGAACTTCGCCTTTTTCGACACCGTCGGATACTCAATATCCACTTCCATCCCGAGGTACTTTTTCGGTACCAGCAGGCGCACCAGATACGGGTAACCGGCATAGGTCAGGCTCAGATACAGGTAGGCGATGATGGCGATAGGAACAAACAGATTCGGTGCCAGAATCAGCGAGGCGAAGAGCACCATCGGGCCGTCGGCACCGCCGATGGTCGCAATAGAGGCCGCTTCATTGGCGGGGAGGCCAAAGACTTCAATGCCCAGCAGCAGCGCGGCAAAGGTACCCGCTTCGGCGAACAGCGCCACAACGATACTGGCCCAGGGGCGAAGCAGAATAAAGCTGATGTCGCTCATCGCGCCGATGCCAAAGAAAACGATGCAGGCAATCAGGCCGTTGCTGAAGGTTAAGTTGTACACCGGCTGCAGGAAGTTAACCTGCATCAGGTTCACTAAATCTGTTGGGTCGCTGATCATCGGGTCGAGAATTAAGGTCCCGGTTTGCCCGTCAGCGAGAAACAGTACCCCGGCGTTGACGGCAATCATACCTAAGCCCATTGGCACCATAATCAGCGGTTCAAGCTTACGGCGAAAACCCATCCATGCCAGGGCAAAGCCCAGAATAATAAGTAATATTCGCGCGATCGCTATTTTGGGGTCTTCAATAAAAAAGGTTCCGATGCCCGAAAAGAGCTTAACAAAGATATCCATAAAATATATTCCTGATAACGCAAAATAGGGGCGTGTTAGTCGTCGGTGATATTCAGCTTATTCATTACTCTATTAACACCTACAATTATTCCGACAACGGCAAACGAAATAACAATCGTCATGCCATAAGTTAATAACGTATATAAATAGATACTCATATTCCTTCCCTTGTAGGATCCTCATACGATTGATGACAAAGAAAATACATGGCCAGGCTCAGTGCTAATAAGTCTGCTGACCCTCCTGGGCTGACCCATTTGTCCAGGCACCATGCATTAAATTCGTTAAGCTCATGTTCGATACCGGGATGACTCATTCCTCCCATATTTACCAGACGCTGCGCACGTTGTTTCATTTCATCCAACGTGTGGTGGCCCGCGCGTGAAATCACCGTCGTATCATCGCAGCGTGCCATCAGCGCGAGCAGCGTATGGATTAACGCTTCACGCCAGCCAAACCCCAGAGAGAGCGCCTGATGCAGAGCAGGAAGCCCGATATGGCAGACCAGCGGAAAGCCCTGTTCCGCCTCGCCGCGCACGCCGGTCACACCAAACTCCAGGTACAGTTTCTCGCCGTGGGTTTGTGCTGAACGATGGGTGAGCGCGGCGAAATCATTGCGGCAGAGATCGAGGCATAGACCGGCGACGCACTGGCTTAATGACTCGCGAGTAAGCGACTGATTCTGGCCTTTTAGCCAACCGGCGGCGGCGGCCAGAATAGCCCCGGCAAAGAGAATGCCGCGCTGGGTATTTACCTGTCGGGTAGATTGCAGCAGCGTGGCTTCGTATTGAATTCCGATAAGACGTACTTTGGGAAATAGATCAGCCAGTGAGCCCTGATGATATTCTCCGGCCTGCGCGCAAGCCTGAAAACAGGGGGCAATGGCCGAGGTACTGGTAATAAACAGCCAGATATCCATATCGTTATGCGCACCTTGAGAATGCGGCGTCACCAGGCCTGGTTTAGGCCAGGCGCAGACCTCCATTAATAGTGCTTTTAATAAGCACTCACCGATCCTTATTGCATTGACGGTTGGTTGGCTCATGGCGTTTCTCTTTCTGCGCGTTCATTTATGGAAAATAAAACAAGAGAGAAAGTAACATTGCTATTTTTAGAGAACAATTACGCTCGGGGTAACGTAATTACGCTCAACGTAACCAGAAGAGGGAAATGGAGTGATAAGAATGAGGGCGGTCACAATTTGTCATTTGTGGTAAAAAAAATGCGGCAAAAATGCCGCATTGCGCACTATCCGAGAAGCTCTTCTTTCACCTGCATCGCCAAATCAAATGAATGCAGGCGTGCCTGATTATTGAAGATTTGGCCGTTGACCATGATTTCATCAGCCTGGGTTTCCCGCAGGATGGATTCCAGCCCGTGGCGGATTTTGGCTTTATCACCCACCAGCGACATGCTCAGCGCCTGCTGGACGCCATACTGTTCAGAGGCAGACCATAGCTGATGCATATTTTGCACCGGTGGCGGCAGCTGTCCTGCCTCGCCGCGGCGTAGTTTAACGAATGCTTGCTGCATTGAGGTAAACAGGAACTCCGCATCCCGGTCGCTATCGGCGGCAATGATGTTAATACACACCATAGCGTACGGCTTCTCTAACCGTTCTGACGGTTTGAAATGAGAGCGATAGAGATGCAGGGCCTGGAAGAGCATATCCGGCGCGAAGTGCGAGGCAAAGGCGAATGGCAGGCCAAGCTGGGCTGCTAACTGAGCGCTGTACAGGCTGGAGCCGAGCAGCCAGACCGGGATTTTCTCGCCATAGCCGGGAACCGGGCGCACGTGCGGGTTCGGGTCGCGAGCGTCAAACCAATCCACCAGCTCCGCGACATCGCGCGGGAAGTTATCGACATCGCCGCTCATGTGGCGACGAAGAGCGCGCATGGTGGGCTGATCGCTGCCCGGCGCGCGGCCAAGGCCAAGATCGATTCGCCCAGGATAAAGCGTATTGAGCGTACCGAACTGCTCGGCAATCACCAGTGGGGAATGGTTGGGCAGCATCACGCCGCCGGAGCCCAAGTGTAGAGTGGTGGTATTCGCGGCAAGATAGCCAATCAGCACTGAAGTCGCAGCGCTGGCAATACCGACCATATTATGGTGCTCTGCCAGCCAGTAGCGATGATAGCCGCGTTTTTCAGCCAGCTGCGCCAGGTCTAATGAATGGGAAAAGGCTTCCTTGGCGGAAGAACCTTGCGGGATCGGCGCCAGATCGAGCACCGAGAACGGAATAGATTTGTCAGTCATAAAGGCTCACTTTGCAACAGCATCGTCATCAGATTGAAGGTCTTCTTCCAGCCTGGCGCATCTGTGATGCACCGGCCAGAAAAGCTGCGACTTTAATAGTGCATTAAAAAGCAGCGATAGCCATTAACAAAGTGAGCGGTATATCAGCTCTGTAATTCCAGCCCGGCGAGGCGTCGCCAGTAGCCGTTGCAGTCGCTATTTGCCGTCAACGGCAGTGGCGCTGCGCCGTTTTCATTGGCGCGGAAGGCGTCCAGCATCGCGAAGGTTTCGTTGCCCAGCGGCGACAGGCGAACCATATCGACCAGCCCGTTCATGGTGCTTAGCTCATTTCCGAGATTGTAGATGTAGCCGCTCATGGTCTGAATGCCGTTGAGGACGAACACCTGTTGATTTTCCTGCGAGAGCACGTCGCGCCCGTTGGGGTATTTGATGCAGCAGGTTTCGCACTCGTCTTTTGGCCGGTCTTCCGAGCGGGCGGTAAAGCAGCGGGCGGAGTAGGCCAGCGGCAGATGGCCGTAGCTCAGGACCTCAACCTCGAACTGGTTGCGAATGCCCAGCTCGTCGCACTGGGTCAACAGATTCGCCAGCCAGTCGCGGGAAAGCTCAACTGGCATACACCAGCGCACCATTCCTTGCTTGAGCAGCAGACGCAGGGTGACGGCGTTATAGCAGTTGAGCGCATGTCCGGCGACGAACGGCAGCTTACGCTCTGCGCACAAGTTGACGACGCCAAGGTCGCTGGCTTCAATCAGAAATTCGCCGTTATCGACATAGCGCTTCAGTTCGCCCAGTTCAGAGGAGGCCTGCACCAGCGCGAGAGTGGAAAGCACCACCTGTTTACCGCTGCCCGCCAGCGTTTTCGCCATCTCGATCCAGTCACCGACCTTGGTGGCGCGACGTTTGCTGCATACCGCTTCACCGAGATAAATCGTATCCGCGCTGGAGCCTGCCGCCTGCTGGTAAAAATCTTCCAGCGTCTCTTTTGACCAGTAGTAGAGCACTGGCCCTAATGAATATTTCATTGCTGTTCTCACTGCCATTTACGGTGATAAGCGCCAAGGGTGGTTTGCGTCCCTTCGGACATGGAACCGAGGGTTTCCATCCACGCCGATTGCGGCACGAAGTTCTGCGGATCGGCTTTGCAGCGGTCGATCGCTTGACGCCAGACTTTTGCCACTTGGGTGACGTACGCGGGGCTGCGCTGGCGGCCTTCGATTTTCACTGAGGCGATATTTGCTGCCATTAGTTCCGGCAGCAGCTCGAGGGTGTTCAGGCTGGTGGGCTCTTCCAGCGCGTGATAGCGCTCGCCGTCGACCAGATAACGGCCTTTGCACAGCGTCGGATAACCGGCATTTTCACCATCTTGATAGCGGTCTATCAGCACTTCGTTAAGGCGTGATTCCAGCCCCTGCGGCGTTTGCTGCCAGCGAACGAAACGCGCGGGCGAGCAGGCGCCGACGGTATTCGGCGATTCACCGGTCAGGTATGAGGAGAGATAGCAGCGGCCTTCCGCCATAATGCACAGGCTGCCGAAAGCGAAAACCTCCAGCGGTACCGGCGTGGCGCGCGCCAGCTGTTTGACCTGATGAATCGACAGGACGCGCGGCAGCACCACGCGGGCAACGTCAAAATTGCGATGATAAAACTTCACTGCCTCTTCGTTGGTCGCCGAGGCCTGAACGGAGACGTGGCGCTCAATATGCGGATAGCGCTCGGCGGCGTACTCCAGCATCGCGATATCGGCGAGGATTAGCGCGTCGGCCCCGAGTTGGGCTGCCATGTCGACCGCACGCTGCCAGCGGGCATAGCCATCAGGATGAGCAAAGGTGTTGATGGCAATATGCAGCTTACGGCGATGCTGGTGCACAAAGCTGACGGCTTCCTGCAGTTTCTTTTCGGTGAAATTAAGGCCGGCAAAGTGGCGAGCGTTGGTGTCATCTTTCAGCCCGATATAGACGGCATCGGCGCCGTTTTCGATGGCCGCCTTAAGCGCCGGAAGGTTACCGGCTGGGCAGAGCAGCTCCATAATTTTTCCTGAAAAACGCGGCCCGTCAGGGACGCTGGATGGTTAATGAGCAGGGATTTTAGTTAACCTTCTGGTGACAATTTTTGATTTGAGGCAGTTAAAAGCGTATTGGCGGAATCAATACCAGGTACCCGACATCGTGATTTTGTTGATTTACGCCGCTATGTCGTTTATTTGATATGGCACAATAGAAGAACTATTGCATTCATGGAGTAAAGCTTGTGTTGGATAAACTGCGTTCCAAACTGGTTCACTTTGGCCCGTCAATGATGAGCGTGCCGGTTAAGCTGGCGCCTTTTGCCCTCAAGCGCCAGGTGCTGGAACAAGTATTAAGCTGGCAGTTTCGCCAGGCGCTGGCGGATGGGGAACTGGATTTTCTCGAGGGGCGCTGGTTAAGTATTAATGTGCGTGATATCGGCCTGCTGTGGTATACCTCGGTTGTTGATGGTCGTCTGGTGGTGAGTCCTACGGCTGAAGCTGACGTCAGCTTTAGCGCCGATGCCAGCGATCTGCTGATGATTGCAGCGCGTAAGCAGGATCCGGATACGCTGTTCTTCCAGCGTCGGCTGGTTATCGAAGGCGATACTGAGCTGGGACTGTATGTAAAAAACCTGATGGATGCCATTGAGCTGGAGCAGATGCCAAAAGCGCTGCGTGTGATGCTGCTACAGCTGGCGGATTTTGTTGAAGTTGGCCTGAAAGGTCCGCGGAAACCTGAACAGACATCGGTAGGTGAGGCATGCTGATTCGAGTAGAGATTGGGATTGATGCACCGGGAATCGACGCGTTATTGCGTCGCACCTTCGGCAGCGATGCGCAAGCCGATCTGGTGCACAGTCTGCGTGAAGATGGCCTGATCACGCTGGGCGTGGTGGCGACGGATGACGAAGGTCAGGTCGTGGGCTATGTGGCCTTTAGCCCGGTCGCCGTTGAAGGCGAAGAGCTTCAGTGGGTTGGTCTTGCACCATTGGCGGTGGATGAAAGCTACCGTGGCCAGGGTATTGGGCGTCAGCTGGTTTACGAAGGGCTGGATTCACTCAATGAGTTTGGCTATGCCGCCGTGGTAACACTTGGCGACCCAGCGCTGTATGGTCGCCTTGGCTTTGAAGCCGCCGCTAATTTTGACCTGCGCTGCCGCTGGCCGGATACCACCGAGGCTTTCCAGGTCCATCGCCTGGCCGATGACGCGCTGGAAGGCGTGCACGGACTGGTTGAGTATAGTGACCACTTTAACCGCTTCTGAGACCCTCCAGCAGAGTCTCAAATGAACCATCTCCTGCAACGAGGCGTTCCTTCTGGCGCTTCGTTAGCTGCTTGATTCGATACTCCAGCCGCAGCGCTAGTGAGTGTTCACCAACTTTCTGACTAAAAGCCAGCTGAAGCTCTCCTTTGCCCCGCAACGCTTTCGCTCCCTTGCCATCCTGGTGCTGGCAAAAGCGACGAGAAACATCGGTGGTAATCCCGGTATAGAGCCGATTATCGGCAGTACGAATCAGATAGAGAAACCAGCACACGGTACACAGGTCGCTATGTTAAGGTGTGAGCACCATAACATACTGGAGAGTAAAGATGGATACGCTCGCCGCTATCAGCCGCTGGCTGGGCAAGCAGCACGTTGTGACCTGGTGCGTCAGCCGCGATGACGAGCTGTGGTGCGCCAATGCCTTTTACGTTTTTGACCCGGAAACGGTCGCTTTTTATCTGCTCAGCGATGAAAAAACGCGCCATGGTCAAATGACCGGGGGGCGTGCCAAAGTGGCCGGGACGGTCAACGGTCAGCCGAAAACCGTCGCGCTGATCCGCGGCGTGCAGTTTAAAGGTGAAATCCGCCTGCTGGCAGGTGAAGAAGCCGCGGCGATGCGCAAGCGCTACGTCAGCCGCTTTCCGGTAGCCCGCATGTTATCGGCCCCGGTGTGGGAGATTCGTCCCGATGAGCTTAAGTTTACCGATAACACGCTCGGCTTCGGTAAGAAGCTATACTGGCTGCGTGATTCTCCAGCTCAGTAACCTCCGCTTTGGCGTGCAGATCCCTCCGTTTACGACATACTTTTGCTAAGCCGTCCGCTGTTGAATGACGGGTTAGCTGAAGGAGCAATGATGACTCAGGTACTGATAACTGGCGCTACCGGTCTGGTTGGTGGGCACTTACTTCGAATGTTGTTTCAGGAGCCGCGAATCGCCGCGATAACTGCGCCAACCCGTCGTCCGCTAGCTGATGCACAAGGAATTCTCAATCCGCACGATCCGCAATTAAGCGACGCGCTGGCGCAGGTTGTCGATCCGGTGGATATCGTTTTTTGCTGCCTGGGAACGACGCTGCGGGAGGCGGGCAGTAAAGAGGCATTTGTTCATGCTGATTATACGCTGGTGGTCGATACTGCGCTGACCGGGCTTCGTCTGGGCGCGAAGCATATGTTGGTGGTTAGCGCGATGGGGGCCGATCCGCATTCAATTTTTTTCTACAATCGCGTCAAGGGCGAGATGGAACAGGCCCTGCGTGCCCAGGCATGGCCGCGGCTAACCTTTGCCCGTCCCTCCATGCTGCTTGGGGATCGTCAGAAGAAGCGGGGCAATGAAGTGGTGTTAGCACCGCTTTTTCGCCTGCTGCCGGGTAACTGGAAGTCAATCGATGCCCGTGACGTCGCGCGAGCAATGCTCGCTGAAGCCCTTAATCCCTCAGCAGAAGGCGTCACCATTCTGCCATCAGCAAAACTGCGTGAAATCGCTGTCCGCGAGGCGTAGTATTCAGCGCTTCAATTTATAAGCTCACTCTTTGCTGGGGAATGCTATGGCTGGTCAGTCTTCATCTCAGGCGGCATCATCGTTTCAATGGTGGAAGCCCGCGCTCTTTTTTCTCGTTGTTATCATCGGTCTGTGGTTCGTCAAATGGCAGCCCTACTATGGCAAAGCGTTCACTGCCGCTGAGACGCACAGTATCGGTAAATCTATTCTGGCCGACGGCGATGCCAATCCTTTAACCGCAGCCTGGAACTATGCGCTGGTCTATTTTCTGGCGGTCTGGAAAGCGGCGGTATTGGGAGTGCTGCTTGGCTCGTTGATTCAGGTTTTGATTCCTCGCAACTGGCTGTTGCGTACGCTGGGGCAGTCGCGCTTTCGCGGTACGCTGCTGGGCGCGGTTTTCTCACTGCCAGGCATGATGTGTACCTGCTGCGCCGCGCCGGTGGCGGCGGGAATGCGTAAGCAGCAGGTCTCGATGGGCGGCGCGCTGGCATTCTGGCTGGGTAACCCGCTGCTCAATCCCGCGACCCTGGTGTTTATGGGCTTTGTGCTGGGCTGGCAGTTTGCATTGATTCGGTTAGTCGCCGGGTTGGCGACCGTGCTGGTGGTGGCAACGCTGGTTCAGAAGTGGGTAAAAGAAGCGGCGACGCAACCTGCGGTGGTGCCTGAATTGCCTGTGGAAACAACCGCAGAGAAGGGGTTCTTCAGCCGCTGGCTGAGCGCGCTATGGACGCTGTTCTGGAATACCATCCCGGTCTATATTCTGGCGGTTCTGGTACTGGGAGCCGCGCGGGTCTGGTTATTCCCACATGCCGATGGCGTGGTAGATAACACGCTGTTCTGGGTGATAGCGATGGCGATTGCGGGCTGCTTGTTTGTTATCCCGACGGCGGCGGAGATCCCTATCGTTCAGACCATGATGCTGGCGGGAATGGGCGTCGCGCCCGCGCTGGCGCTGCTCATCACGCTGCCTGCGGTTAGCGTGCCGTCGTTGATTATGCTGCGCAAAGCGTTTCCAGCGAAGGCGCTGTGGCTGACCGGTGGATTGGTGGTGCTATGCGGCGCGGTGGTCGGCGGGCTGGCATTAATCTGATGGTTTTCCCGGAGGCGGCGCGTTGCGCCTGTCCGGGCTACGTGACAGCAGACGATGATGAACTTGTAGCCCCGGTAAGGCGTCAGCCGCCACCGGGGAGATAATCAGAAGCCACGTTGGATGTGGTTTCCCGGAGGCGGTGCGTAGCGCCAGCCGGGATGCATTAGGGCTTATTTGATATAGGTAAAGGCGGTTGTCACGCGAGATACGCCGCTCACCCGGCTGGCGATATCCGCCGCCGCGCGTCCTTCACGATCGGTCACCAGACCCATCAGGAACACTTCACCGTTTTCGGTCGTCACTTTCACGTTGGATGATTTCACCTGGTCGGTCGTCAGAAGCTGGGAGCGGACCTTGGTGGTAATCCAGGTGTCCGAAGAGGCGGCACCTAAGCCGATCGGCTGACCCGAACGCACTTCGTTAAACACTTCCGTTGTCCCTTCAACACCCATGGCAATTTGCTTGGCGCGGGCAGAGAGGTCGGCGACCGGAGTTTGCCCGGTTAACAGAACTTTCCCCTGGTACGCGGTAACGTTAATACGGGCTTGTTTTTTGATTTGTTCATCTTTCGACAAGGCGCTGTTGACGCGCAGCTCAAGCGTACTGTCATCAACCTGAGTCCCCACTGAACGCGGGTCCGTCGCGGCTTTTGTGCCAACGGCTGCCGTTCCGACTACCGCTGCAGCAACGCATCCCTGAAGCAGTAGCGCAGAAAGCAGAATGGCGAGGGGCGAGAGAGCCTTCATGTGTTCTCCTTAATCGTCCTGGTGTGGAAAAAGCGTGTTATCAATCAAATCACACAAACAATTGACGGTGAGCATGTGCATTTCCTGAATTCGCGCGCTGCGATGCGAGGGAATACGGATTTCGACATCCTGCTGACCCAGCAGGCCGGCCAGTTCACCGCCGTCATAACCGGTAAACGCCACGATGGTCATATCGCGGGTGACCGCCGCTTCCACGGCTTTCACAATATCCCGGCTGTTGCCGCGCGTAGAAATCGCCAGCAGTACGTCACCAGCGTGTCCCAACGCGCGCACCTGCTTGGCGTAGATTTCGTCGTGCAGGCGATCGTTGGCAATCGCGGTTAAGACCACATTATCGGCATTTAGTGCAATGGCAGGTAAACCAGGGCGCTCGGTTTCAAAACGATTAATCATGCTGGCAGCAAAATGCTGTGCGTTGGCGGCGGAAGTGCCATTACCACAACAGAGGATTTTGTTGCCGTTCAACAGCGACTGGACGAGCGTCATAGCCGCACGGGAGATGGCGTCCGGGAGTGCTTCCGCTGCTGCAATTTGGGTTTGAATGCTTTCGGTGAAGCAGGCTTT
>NZ_JAPUEW010000005.1:0-121345 GCF_027492335.1 Klebsiella sp.
CTGACCCCGACAGATGCCAGGAAATCAGGTTTTGCCTGCCGAAGCAGTAACAATCGGTAGTGAGTATTTCACTGTCCGCGGGGTAACCTCAACGGGACAAACAGAAAAATGTGATGCAGGTCAGATAGTTTCGTTACGCCAGCCGTTAATTGTGCGTGCAATGCTCGCTGAGTCCTGCAAGGTGCGTACCGCGCCGAAAAGCTCAGTGGCTTCAAGGTATTCTTTGCGCAAATAGCTTAACCATTGTTTTATACGCGCAACATGATAAAGGCCGGTGTCGCCCTGCTTTTCCAGCCGGGTATATTTTTGCAGCAGCTCGACGACCTGAGGCCAGGGCATGCGCGGTTCGTTATATTTTATCACCCGGCTTAAGTTTGGTACGTTCAGCGCACCGCGGCCAATCATCACCGAATCGCAGCCGGTCGCCGCCAGACAATCCTGAGCACTCTGCCAGTCCCAGATCTCACCGTTGGCGACCACCGGAATGGTCAGACGCTGACGAATTTCGCCGATGGCCTGCCAGTTAATACGCTCCGATTTATAGCCGTCCTCTTTGGTGCGACCGTGGACCACCAGTTCGCTGGCTCCCGCCTGCTGGACCGCGTCGGCAATTTCAAAGCGCCGCTCGCCGCTGTCCCAGCCAAGACGCACTTTGACCGTCACCGGTAGATGATCCGGGACTGCTTCACGCATCGCTTTCGCGCCACGATAGATAAGTTCCGGATCTTTGAGTAACGTCGCCCCGCCGCCGCTGCCGTTGACCAGCTTCGACGGACAGCCACAGTTAAGATCGACGCCCCAGGATCCCAGCTCAACCGCGCGGGCGGCATTTTCCGCCAGCCATTGCGGATACTGCCCGAGCAGTTGTACGCGCACGCGGGTGCCGGATGGCGTCAGGCTATGGTTATGCAGCTCCGGGCACAGTTTATAGAATGATTTTACCGGCAGAAGTTGATCGACCACGCGTAAAAATTCGGTGATGCAGAGATCGTAATCATTCACTTCGGTCAGCAGCTCGCGCACCAGCGAATCGAGCACGCCTTCCATCGGCGCCAGTAATACACGCATATTGTTTATCATTGCCCGGAAAAAAAGAGGCGCTATGGTAGCGCCTCCCGGGGCGGGTTGAAAGGGGCGATGTCGGTTTTCCCGGAGGCGATGCTACGCATCTGTCCCGGCTACCGGCCCGCAGATCGCACCGCCGGAGAAACGCACTGCGGGTTAACGAGCTTCCAGGCAGTTATCCTCTTTCCAGCCGTACAGCCACTCGATGCCGCGATAAAACTCACTCTGGGTTTTGCCTTTCCACAACAGGTTGCGCACCTGGCGCTCCACTCCGGCGGCATGATAAACCCTCCCCATTTCGCGAGTCGACCAGACGATACGCGCGGTGCGCGGGATACGTACCGATTCATACAGCGCAAAGGCACGGGCGGCATCACCATCGCACTCCGCCAGCGCTTTACCTAAGGTAACCGCATCCTCCAGCGCCATGCAGGCCCCCTGAGCCATATACTGCGCCACCGGGTGCGCGGCATCGCCGACCAGCGTAATGCGATCGTTGCCCCATTTTTCTACCGGCTCGCGGTCGGCGGTAGACCAGCGGCGCCAGGAGGTGGGTTTGTCCAGCATCTGCCGGGGTCGAGGATGAATGCCTTTAAAGTAGGAGAGCACCTCCTCTTTACTGCCGTCACGCACGCCCCACTCTTCTTTTTCGCGGCTATGAAAGGTCACCACCAGGTTGTACTGCTTGCCACCGCGTAGCGGGTAATGCACCAGGTGGCAGTGTGGCCCGGCCCACAGAACCGGCGCATTAATACGTAAATCTTCCGGCATATCGGCGGCATCGACCACCGCGCGATACACTACGTGGCCGGTCACCCGCGGCGTATCGCCGAGCAGGCTCTGGCGCACCACTGACTTCACGCCGTCGCAGCCGATCAAGATATCCGCCGTCCAGCAGTTCCCTTTGTCATCAAAAACGGTCACGTCGTTGGCGGTCTGGCGGATATCCACCACCTGCGTCGACGTGCGATACTCGACGCCCGGGTGGGTCAGTACGGCTTCCCAGACGGTGGCGTGGATATCCACCCGGTGGATAACCGCATACGGGCCACCGAAATGGTCGCGAAAGGCCTGCCCGGTCTCAATATGCACCACCTCTTCGCCGTTTACCGCATCCATCATCGTGATGTGATCGGTAAATACCGCTCGCTGGCGGGCGACTTCGCCAACGCCAAGGCTATCCAGCGCCGAGAAGGCATTTGGCCCAAGCTGGATCCCCGCGCCGATTTCGCCAATTTCGTGGGCTTTCTCCAGCAGCATAACTTTGATTCCCTGACGCGCCAGAGAGAGCGCCGTTGCCGCCCCGCCAATACCGCCGCCGACAATGATTGCTCGCATCACTTTTGCCATGTTGCCTCCTAAGCCGGGATCTTATCTTGTTGGTTTTCCGGCGCGGCGGCGATGAACGCCGGGAGCCGGGTGCAGGCGTCATAGACCGCCTGACAGCGTGGGTAGTGGCTCAGATCGCAGCCCATTCGCAAAGCGTTAGCCCACTGCGGCACCAGGCAGCAGTCGGCCAAAGTTGGCGTATCACCCACGCAGAAATTGCCGGATTTGGCGTGGCGCAACAGCTGCTCCACGGCGCTCAATCCCTGCTGGATCCAGTGCGCATACCAGCGTTTTTTATCCTCTTCGCTCGCCTTCAGCTCGTCGCCAAGGTAGCGCAAAACGCGCATGTTATTAATCGGGTGGATATCGCAAGCGATAGCATAAACAATCTCCAGCACCCGCATGCGTGCGGTATCCTCCTGCGGTAGCAGCAGCGGCTGCGGATAGTGGCGGTCAAGCCAATCCGCAATCGCCAGCGACTGACCGAGAGATTCACCCTCATCGGTAATCAGCGTCGGCACCAGGCCAACCGGGTTCAGCCGCCGATATTCCAGCGCGTTCTGCTGACCAATGCGGATATTCACGCCCACGCTCTGGTAGTCAATGCCTTTCAGCGCCAGCGCAATCCGCACGCGGTAGGACGCGGAACTATTAAAAAAGCTGTACAGCTTCATCATTCACCTCACACCACGCGAACGGAGATCGGCGTTAGTCCCTCTACGTTGCCGGTGATGACATCGCCTTTCACCACCGCGCCAACGCCTTCCGGAGTACCGGTGAAAATCAGGTCGCCGGGTTGCAGCTCAAAGAAACCGGACAGATAACTGATGGTCTCATTGACCGACCAAATCAGATGGCGGATATCGCTGCGCTGCTGATCTTCGCCATTGACCTGCAACCAAATTCCGGCCTCGTTAACGTCCGCCGTATCCGCTTTATGCAGCGGCGCAATCGGCGCGGAAAGGTCGAAGGATTTACCGATTTCCCACGGACGGCCCATCTGGCGCATTTCCATCTGACGGTCGCGGCGGGTCATATCCAGGCCGGTGGCGTAGCCCCAAACGTATTCATGAGCCTGCTCCAGCGGGATATCGCTGCCTTTTTTGCCAATCGCCACCACCAGCTCAATTTCATAGTGATAGTTATCCGTTTGCGATGGGTATGGCAGGTTCAGCGTTTCCCCAGCGGCAACCGGTACCACCGCATCGGCGGGTTTGCAGAAGAAGAACGGCGGTTCGCGATCCGGGTCAAAGCCCATTTCACGAGCGTGGGCGGCATAGTTGCGACCAACGCAGTAAACGCGGCGTACCGGAAACTGCTCATCGCTGCCAACAACCGGAACGCTAATCGGGGCCTGGGGTGCAAAAACATATTGAGTCATGAGTCTTTTCCTTATTCTTAATTTTTAATAACGCGCTTCGCGGAACAGGCCGAGAGCTTCCTGCACAGGACGATCCGAAAAGCTGAATAACACGGTATCTTCGGCAGAGTTAAAAGAGACGGCATGCCAGGTCGGCACGACGAAGATATCTTTTGCCTGGAAAGAGAAGGATTGTTCGCCAATGGTCACCTGGCCGCTGCCTTCCACCACGTGATAAATAGTACTGTCGGTGGTTTTCGCCGCACGTGAACTAAACCCTTTTGGCAACAGCTGCAGGAATGCGCCCATCGACGGCATCGGGTAGCCGCCGGTAACCGGGTTGACGTAACGCATCTTGTAGCCGTCCCACTCATCAGCATCGCCCATACGCATCAGGTCATGCAGCGCTTCGCGGCTGCGGTCATAGCGATAGTTAAAAATGGGCGAGGAGTTACCGGACTGATGGCGCAGCGGCAGCATATTGGCGGCATAACGCGGCAGATAATCCCCTTCTTTACGGGTTATCGGCTGCTGCTCTTCCGGGTAATCTTCAGCAAAGCCGCAGCCCAGATAGTTCACCAGCGGCAGGTCTAAACCATCCAGCCAGATAACCGGTTCATTGCCGGGGTTGCCGTGGTCGTGCCAGCGCCACTGCGGCGTCAGGATAAAGTCGCCGGCGCGCATTTGCGTGCGTTCGCCGTCGACGGCGGTAAACGCCCCTTCACCTTCAACAACAAAGCGCAGCGCCGACTGGTTATGGCGGTGGCTCGGTGCCACTTCACCGGGCATGATCAGCTGTAAACCGGCGTACAACGATGAAGTAATCGATGACTGTCCGCGCAGCGCCGGATTCTCCAGCACCAGCACGCGGCGCACTGCTTCTTTCGCGCCAATTAGCTCACCGCTTTCCAACAGTAGCGGACGAATCTCCTGATAATTCCAGTAAGCTGGCGCACAGGTGGCGTTTGGCGTTTTCGGCACCAGGTGGTGCAGCGATTCCCAAAGCGGCGTCAGGTTTTGTCCGGAAATATGCTGGTAAAACTGCTGACGGCCGTTGTGTGCTTCCGTGGTGGATCGGGACATGAGCGTTCTCCTTATTATTTATTCACGATGCCTGCAGAAGGCAGCGCGGCAGGTACAGATGTCGGGTTGCGGACGGCAAGCGTCAGCAGAATAAGCATCACGGCGCTAACAACGGCCGGTACTGCGATAACAAAAAACAGGGTGTCGAAAGAGAAATTCATCGCCATCATCACGCCGCCGGAGAGTGAGCCAACGATGGCTCCGCAGCGACCAACGGCGTTGGACCAGCTCACGCCGGTGGCGCGGCTTTGCGTGGGGTACAACGTTGCGGTTAGCGCATTAAGACCCACCTGAGAGCCGCTGATACCAATGCCGGTGCCGAAAATCGCCAGCGCCATCAGCCACAAGCCGTTCTCGCTCAGGCCAATCATGACGATACAGACCGCCCCCAGACCGTAGCTCAGCGCCAGCACCCGATAAGGATTGAAGCGATCCATCAGCACGCCGAGCAGCAGCGCGCCAAAGGTACCGCCAATCTGGAAGGCAGCGGTGACCCACGAGGCATGTTGTAAATCAATCCCGCGATGATTAAGCAGCGTCGGCATCCAGCTGGAGAGCAGATAGATAATCAGCAGGCTCATAAAGAACACGACCCATAACATTAAGGTGATGGGTAACTGACGCCCGGCAAACAGCTGGCGAATGCTGCCTTTCGCACCAGCGGCAGGCTCATCAAGCCAGAAATGGGCGTCGTTGTAGCGCTCGCCGGTTATCGCGCCAACGGTTCTGGCGATAACCGCTTGCGGCAGCTGACGGCGAATTTGCCAGCGCGGTGATTCAGGAAGCAGCGGCACCAGCGCCACCGCCAGCATCAGCGGGAGAACACCGCCCAGCACCAGAATACCGTGCCAGCCAATCAGCGGCACCAGTTGGGCGCTGACCACGCCGCCAAGCGCCGAGCCAAGGGTGAAGCCGCAAAACATCAGGGTCACCAGCGCCCCGCGCCGCCGGGCAGGCAAGTATTCTGAGGTCATGGTGATGGTATTAGGCATCGCGCCGCCTAAGCCCAGTCCTGTCAGGAAGCGCAGGATAACCAGCGTCTCAAGGTCAGGGGAAAAAGCAGAAAGCAGGCTAAACAAACCGAACAAGGCCACGCAAAACTCAATCACCCGTTTGCGGCCAAAGCGGTCAGAAAGCGGGCCGCAAAGCAGCGCCCCGGCGGTTAAACCCAATAATCCTGCGCCAAATAACGGGGCGAGGTCACCCGCAGTTAACTGCCAGTGGCTGCGGATATCCGGTGCGATAAAACCAATGGCCGCGGTATCGAAGCCGTCCAGCATGACCACCAGAAAACAGCAGATAATCACGCGCCATTGGCGGGCTCCGACCGGTACGGCATTCAATAGCGTTTGCAATTCAAGTCGTTGAGTCATCGTTATGCCTCAGTGCAGGTAGGGGTAGATGTTGTATTTATTTCTTTTATGTTGCGATTTTGTAACTCAAGCAATGAAATGTACAATGGTATTTCGGGCATAGACATAACCTGGAGGTTATCGCCAATGGCAGACTGGACGCAGAAATTGAAGCGGCACCATCTACAGATGCTGGTCGCGCTGGGGGAGCAGGGCAACCTCACGCAAGTGGCTAAAATGATGAACATCACTCAGCCCGCCCTTTCCAAATGGCTAAGCCAGTTTGAAGACGAAGTTGGCATCACTCTGTTTGAACGACATAGCAAGGGCCTGCGCACGACGGAAGGCGGAAAACTATTACTTCAGCATGCTCAGCGGTTAATTAACGATATGTCGCGGTCGCAGTATGAAATTGAGCGTTTTAAACAGGGTGGACAGGTTGGCAGCCTGATGATCGGCTGTTCGCCGGTGGCGACCGACTGCGTCTCGCAGGCAATCCTCGAACTGCTCAAAGAGATGCCGACTCTACATCTTAATATCGAAGAGAAAGTGATGACGCCGCTGCTCAACGATCTGCTCGCCGGCGTGGTCGATGTTGTGGTGGGCCGGGTCGGCGGGCGAGCGCTGGAACTGCCGCTGAGCTACCGGGTGCTCTACACCGAGCCGGTGTGCTTCGTCGCCCGTCCCGACCACCCGCTGGCAGAAAAACTGCGCTTAAGCTGGGCCGACCTCGCCCACTGGCGCTGGATTGTCTGGCCAACCGGTACGCCGATTCGCCTGAGCATTGATAATGCGCTGGTGGATAATGGCGTAATGCTGCCGGAAAACACTATCGAATCAGCATCGATGAACGTCACCAGCAACCTGCTACAAAGCAGCGATATGGTATCGATTCTTTCATTGCGCCTGGCCCAGCGCTACGCCGCGCAGCACCAGTTGGTGATTCTTAATTTGCCGCGCATTGAACAAAAAGGTAGCGTTGGCGTGTTCTGGCGAAAAAGTGAAGCGCCATCACTTGCACTTAACCGCTTTCTTCATTATCTATCCCTGCAGCCGTCGCCCTGAAATCAGTATGATCAAGTGTTCCAGATCTCTATCGCAGGTATGCGTAGAATTCATGATGTGATCGGTAGCACATTTTTGGGTTTAATTGTATGATGAATATGGTTCATCAAGGGTTATTACCATGAGTCAATCACTGATTATTGTCTGGCAGTATCTGCGCGCTTTCGTGCTGATATATGCTTGTTTATATGCCGGTATTTTTATCTCCTCCCTTCTGCCGATAACGATCCCTGGCAGCATTATTGGCATGTTGATTTTGTTCTTTTTACTGGCGTTGCAAATCATGCCCGCGCAGTGGGTTAACCCCGGCTGCAATGTTCTGATCCGCTATATGGCATTGCTGTTTGTGCCCATCGGCGTAGGCGTTATGCAATATTGGGATTTACTACGCGCGCAGTTCGGCCCGGTAGTGGTCTCCTGTGCAATAAGCACGCTGGTGGTCTTTTTGGTGGTCAGCTGGAGCTCGCACCTGGTTCACGGAGAGCGCAAAGTGGTCGGGCAAAAAGGACGTGATAAATGATCCATGAAATCTGGTGGTCGTTGCCGCTCACGCTAGCGGTCTTTTTCCTCGCCCGCAAGCTGGCGGCGCGGTTTAAATTTCCGCTGCTCAACCCGCTGCTGGTGGCGATGGTAGTACTGATTCCTTTTCTGCTGATAACCGGTATCTCCTACGAGCGCTATTTCCTCGGCAGCAAAATTCTTAACGACCTGCTGCAACCGGCGGTAGTTGCACTCGCCTTTCCTTTGTATGAGCAACTGCACCAGATCCGCGCCCGCTGGAAGTCCATCATTACCATCTGCTTTATTGGTAGCGTGGTGGCGATGGTCACCGGCACCACCGTTGCATTGCTGATGGGTGCGACTCCGCAGATTGCCGCTTCTATTTTGCCAAAATCGGTCACCACGCCGATTGCCATGGCGGTGAGCAGCAGCATTGGCGGTATTCCGGCGATCAGCGCCGTGTGCGTTATTTTCGTCGGTATTCTCGGGGCGGTGTTCGGTCATACCCTACTGAACCTGATGCGTATCCACACCAAAGCCTCCCGCGGGCTGTCGATGGGTACCGCATCCCACGCATTAGGGACCGCTCGCTGTGCAGAGCTCGACTATCAGGAAGGGGCGTTCAGCTCGCTGGCGCTGGTACTTTGCGGGATTATCACCTCGCTGATTGCACCGTTTTTGTTTCCGATAATTTTGGCGATAGTCGGATAGTTGTGATTCAAATCGCATTTTACAATGCAACATGAATAAGTTGCACAAACAATGAGATGTTTATCACATATACAGGTTGTAACCACCCGTACACTAGATTTCCATTACATTGTTATGAGGCAACGCTATGCACCCACGTTTTCAAGCTGTTCTTCCCCAACTGGCGGCGGATCTGCAAGCGGCCATCGCCCCGATGCTGGCCGACCCGCATTTTCCAGCGATGCTCAACGCCGGGCAAGTTGCAGCGTTGCAAAGCGCAACGGGTCTGGATGAAGACGCGCTGGCCTTTGCTCTGCTACCGTTGGCGGCGGCCTGCGCCCGCGCTGACCTTTCTCACTTTAACGTTGGTGCGGTGGCTCGAGGCGTCAGTGGAACCTGGTATTTCGGCGGTAACATGGAGTTTCTCGGTGCCACCATGCAGCAGACCGTGCATGCCGAGCAGAGCGCCATTAGCCATGCCTGGCTGCGCGGTGAAAAGTCTCTGCAAGCGATTACCGTCAACTACACCCCTTGCGGTCACTGCCGTCAGTTTATGAACGAACTAAACAGCGGACTGGCGCTGCGTATTCATTTGCCGGGTCGCGAGGCGCATTCGCTCCAGCACTATCTGCCAGACGCTTTCGGACCGAAAGATCTGGAAATCAAAACCCTGTTGATGGATGAGCAAGATCACGGCTTCCCGCTCAGCGGCGACGCGCTGACTCAGGCGGCGATTCAGGCGGCTAACCGCTGCCATATGCCTTACAGCAAGGCCCCATCCGGCGTGGCGCTGGAGTTGAAAGACGGGACTATTTTCACCGGCAGTTATGCCGAAAATGCGGCCTTTAACCCGACTCTGCCGCCGTTACAGGGCGCACTCAATCTGCTGAGCCTCAACGGCTACGATTACCCGGATATCCAGCGCGCTATTCTCGCCGAGAAGGCCGACGCGACACTGATTCAATGGGATGCGACCGTAGCGACGCTGAAAGCGCTGGGCTGCCATAATATCGATCGCGTACTGTTAGGCTAATCACAGACTGCGGGCCAAACGGCCCGCATTGTTGAAAATCCCCGCAATTAAACGACGGTTTCTTGCGCTTGCCCGGCGGGTAAAGTAGCCTGAAGGCTCCCTCGTTCACTATTGAGCCAAGTCCATGTTAAAGCGTGTGTTATACAGCCTGTTAGTCCTGTTCGGCTTGCTGCTGTTAACCGTGCTGGGCCTCGACCGCTGGATGAGCTGGAAGACATCTCCCTATATCTACGATGAGCTACAAGACCTGCCCTATCGCCAGGTTGGCGTAGTGTTGGGCACCGCCAAGTACTACCGCACCGGCGTCATCAATCAATATTATCGCTACCGGATTCAGGGCGCGCTGAACGCCTACAACAGCGGCAAGGTGAACTATCTGCTGCTGAGCGGCGATAATGCGTTGCAGAGCTATAACGAGCCGATGACCATGCGCCGCGATTTGATTAAAGCAGGCGTCGATCCGGCGGATATCGTGCTGGATTACGCCGGTTTCCGCACGCTCGATTCGATTGTGCGCACCCGTAAGGTGTTCGACACTAACGACTTTATTATTATTACCCAGCGTTTCCACTGCGAGCGGGCGCTGTTTATCGCCCTGCATATGGGGATTCAGGCGCAGTGCTATGCGGTGCCGTCACCGAAAGATATGTGGAGCGTGCGACTGCGCGAGTTCGGCGCTCGCTTCGGCGCGCTGGCGGACCTCTATCTTTTTAAACGCGAACCGCGCTTTTTAGGCCCGCTGATCCCTATCCCCGCCCAGCAAGAAGTCCCGGATGGCGTTCAGTCGTATCCGGCGGTCACGCCGCAGCAGCTGCTGGAATTGCAGAAAAAAGAGAAGTGATGTTGCTATCCGATGAAATATCGACTCTCAATAAGCAATAACAATGACCGATGCTGAAAAGCACATCGGTCATTTATAGAAAGCCTCTATTGCAAATCTTTACCGTATTTTGGCGAGCGAGGACCGTACAGGATACCATCTGGTGCCCGTGGGGTGAGTAGGCGCGTGTCAGCAATGCTTGCAATCTTATAGCTTCTGTCAGTCATTGTATTCACTATCTGGTCAACCGCTGCCTGAATAAGCAGGCCTAAAATCGAACCTCCGCTGCCATCATTTTCGGTGCTAGAAGCCACCGCACTACCATTCCATAGCAATTTTCCGGTACGAAGATCCACAAGCTCTCCAGAAACGGAGACTCGCGTATCACTATTGATAACCTGGTACGAAGTTCCATATTCCGTTACCTTAAGATAAAGCACCGCATCGGCACCAAATATCTCTCTAAGCTTTTGGTGGCTGACACTATGCATTTCCTCGCCATTTACAACCCCGTTTTGTTTAAAGGTGTTCTCTACCACAGCAACAGGAAAAACATAATATCCAGACTCAGCAAGCGGCAACGTAACCTGAGAAAGCACGCCATAGCCTGCTTTGACGTCTGGTGATTCGTTTTTCGGCAACAGCACCAGAATACTCTTCGGCTTACTTTGCCTGAATGCCGTGTAGTCATAGGATTTTTTAGGTGCACAGCCGCTCAGCAACAGGGACAACAATAGACCTGCGCACAAAACATATAATTTTTTCATACTTTGCCTCCCTGCATTTTCTTCAACAGAAAATCCATAAACTGGGTGGATTCAGGAAACAGCCGTTTCTCCTGTTCAAATTCTGTCTTCGCCAGTTCCGGATGGCCTGTATTGATATATAACATCCCAAGATGAGCATGTAGCCCTGGAGGTACAGGAAGGGCCTTCGCGCGCGCTTTCTCAATGTCTTTTTTTAATATCTCAATTTGCTCTTGTGGTCCCATATCCAGAGCGTAATATTCATAAACCACAGGTTGGTATTCATTCCAGCTATAGAGTGGCTTTGGTCCGCTGGCGCAGCCATTCAATATGGTTACTACAAGCAATATAAAAACAGAGCGAATCATATTCATTTTTAACATCCATATTATTGCTTACAGCGATATCTCACCGTGTAAAAACGGGAAATATCGCAATCAGAGCCGTTATTTTGCCGGCGTCCACGCACCGCTTTCAATACCCGCAACCAGGTTATTCACGGCTTCGCGAATCGCGAGATCCAACACTTTTCCATTGAGGGTCGAGTCATAGCTCGCAGTACCGCCAAATCCAATCACTTCACGGTTAGAAAGCTCAAACTCCCCTGCCCCCTGGGATGAAAAAACAACTTCGGAAGTCTGAACATTCACAATATTCAGGTTCACTTTGGCATAAGCGATTTGGCTCTTTCCTCTTCCCAGAATACCAAACAGCTGATGATCGCCGACTTCTTTTCGCCCAAACTCAGTAACATCGCCGGTAACCACATAGTCAGCGCCTTTCAGCGTCTGGCTGGTTCCCTTGATACTGGCTTCATTCTGTAACTCGGCCATGTTGCTACGGTCCAGAACATTGAACCGGCCGGTTTGTTGCAAATGTGTTATGAGAATAGTTTTTGACTGATTGCCCAAACGGTCAACCCCATCGGAGAATATACCGTTCATATAGTTGGAACGGTTATCAAATTTACCGACAGAAATTGGGCTGCGAGCGCCATGGTAGGGGGTATTCCAGGTAGCAACTTTAGCGACTTCAAGAGAGCGGGATGATTCTTTCGCACAACCGCTTAATAATATGAGGCTTCCCAAGCCTACTGCGGCTATCACTTTCTTTAACATTTATGAGATCCTTTCCATCATCAATAAAACATCCGAGCATAATATCCCTAGCCTGAGGAAAAATATATAAACATATGTTTACATTTTGACAAAATATTAATGCATTTCTGAGATAAAAAAACCAATAGCTACTTTCAAAACAATATCATCTTTCGTGGTCCAGACCCGCGAAAAGTAAAAAAGCTGCCCAAAGGCAGCTTTCATCAGGCCACGAACTTATTTCTTCCGCGCGTACTTCAGTGAATCCAGCGCCACTGCGAAGATAATAATCGCCCCTTTAATAATGTACTGCCAGTATGGGTTGACGCCGATATAGGTCAGACCGTAGTTGATGACGGTGAAGATGATAACCCCGGTCACCACGCCGAATACGGTGCCGACACCGCCGCTGAACGAAACACCGCCCACCACGCAGGCCGCAATCGCGTCCAGTTCGTACATAAAGCCGAGGTTGTTGGTCGCCGAGCCGATGCGTCCAGCCTCCAGTAATCCGCCGAATGCGTAGAACACACCGGACAGAGCATAAATCATCAGCAGGTTCAGGGCGACGTTAACACCGGAAACTTTCGCTGCTTCCGGGTTGCCGCCGATAGCGAAGATGTTTTTACCAAAGCGGGTCTTGTTCCACAGGATCCACACGAAGAAAACGGCAATCAGCGCATAGAAGGTGATATACGACAGGCGGAAGGTCCCTAACGCGACGAATCCCTGGGCAAACTGTGAGAAGTGGCTATCAAAACCAGAAATCGGCGACGCGCCAACGAAGTCGTAATACAGCGAGTTGATACCGTAAACGATGATCATCGTGCCGAGGGTAGTGATAAACGGCGTTACGTTCAGATACGCAATAATAATGCCGTTGATAAGACCAATCACTGCACCAATCGCGCAGACCAGCAGGATAACCAGCGGAATCGGCATGGTGGCCATTTCCGGGAACACTTTATTAGCATTGTCCACCGCCTGCAGCATCGTGGCGGCGATAACCGCCGCCAGCCCAACCTGACGCCCTGCGGAAAGGTCTGTCCCCTGGGTCACAATAAGCCCGGCAACGCCGAGGGCAATAATTATACGCACCGAAGACTGAGTCAGAATATTACTTAAGTTCAGCAGACTTAAGAAAGTCGGATCCTGGAAAATAATAATAGCCAGTAACACTAAAAGAACCACATAAATCCCGCCATCTTTCAGATAGGTGAGAAAACTCTTTTTATTTAACGCACTCATGGGAAGCCCCTGATCTTAAAGATGCAACGACGCAAGACGGAGAATTTCGTTTTGCGTAGTGGTTTTAGTCTCAACAATTCCGGCAACAAGACCATTGCTCATTACCAGAATACGGTCAGTAATACCCAGCAACTCCGGCATCTCGGAGGAAATAATAATGATCCCTTTTTCTTTTTTTGCCAGCTCAGCGATCAGCTGATAAATCTCGAACTTCGCCCCAACATCAATTCCGCGCGTCGGCTCATCGAGCATCAGAATTTCCGGCTGAGTTAATAGCCAGCGACCGATAATCACCTTTTGTTGGTTACCACCGGACAACGAACCAATTTGCGTATGCTGCCCCGGGGTTTTCACGCGCATCGAGTCAATAACCCATTGGGTATCGCTTTTCATGCGTGAGTTATCCAGTAGTCCGACCTTATTTTTATATTTTTTAATATTGGAGATCAGCGAGTTAAAACCGATATCCAAATAGGCGTAAATTCCCGTTGAACGCCGTTCTTCGGTAACCAACGCAAAACCATGGTTAATCGCTTCATTGGCGCTATGGTTATTAATTTTCTTGCCATGCAGTTTAATGGTGCCGCTGGCTTTTTCGCGAATACCAAATAAAGTCTCAACGATATCGGTACGCTTAGCGCCGACCAACCCGGCGATACCCAAAATTTCGCCTTTGTGCAGGTCGAAAGAGATATCACGGATTGACGGCTGGCGTAGCGAGGTCAAATTGCGCACCTCGAGAATCACCTCACCCGGCGTATTCTCACGGCTCGGGAAGCGCTGGTTCAGGGAGCGACCAACCATCATGGCGATGATCTTATCCATATCCAGCCCTTCCAGCGGCTGGGTGGCGATCCACTGACCATCACGCAAAATGGTAATTTCATCGCACAGCTGAAAAATTTCTTCCATCTTGTGGGAGATATAAACGATACCGCAGCCGCGCTCTTTCAGCTTGCGGATAATTTTAAACAGATGATTGACCTCTTTTTCGGTCAGCGACGATGTCGGCTCATCCATAATCACGATTTTAGCGTTATAGGAAAATGCCTTCGCAATTTCAATCATCTGCATTTGTGATACTGATAATGTCCCCACGCGCGCACGCGGGTCGATATCAATATCCAGTTCATCAAAGATAGCCTTGGTATCGCGATACATTTTGTCCTGATCGACGAACATGCCTTTGGTGGGATAACGCCCCAGCCACATGTTGTCCATCACCGAACGTTGCAATACCAGGTTTAATTCCTGGTGAACCATCGATATACCGTTTTCCAGGGCTTCTTTTGCCGAATGGAAATCGATCTCTTTTCCCTGAAAAAGAATACTGCCGGAATCTTTTTGGTAGATCCCAAAAAGGCATTTTAATAATGTGGATTTGCCCGCGCCGTTCTCCCCCATTAATGCATGAATAGAGTGGGGACGAACCTTGAGGTTCACATTATCGAGAGCCTTGACGCCAGGAAACGATTTGTTGATGTCGCTCATTTCCAACAAATATTCGCCTGACCGTTCGCTATTATTGCTGACCATAGTTATACCTGGCTGCGTGCGTGCATACCCCAGCCGACGAATTAACGTCGCGCAGGGACGAGTTCTGTATCAGGAATAATCGGGCGTACAGCACGTACGCCCGCAATTTATTAATCTACTATTTGCTGGTGAATTCGCTCAGATTATCTTTATCAACACCGACGTACGGTACGCGGACAATCTTATTATCAATTTTCCAGTTAGTACCAGCAGCCGCTTCTTTACCGTCCGCCAGGTTTTTCGCCAGATCGAAGGTCGCTTTCGCCTGGTTGTTAGCATCGTTCAGCACGGTACCGGCCATCGCGCCAGATTTAACCAGTGCCAGCGCTTCAGGCAACGCATCGACGCCGAATACCGGAATGCTGCTCTTATTGTGGGCTTTCAGCGCTTCTACCGCGCCCATCGCCATCGCATCGTTGTTGGCGATAACGACTTCAATTTTGTTCGCATTCGGGCCAGACAGCCAGGCATCCATCTTATCTTTGGCCTGAGCGGTGTCCCACATTGCGGTATCTAACGCCAGCTGCTGAGTTTTAAAGCCCTTGTCATTCAGCTCTTTAATCACGTAGGTGGTACGCGCTTCAGCATCCGGGTGGCCCGGCTCACCTTTCAGCAGTACAAACTGAATCTGACCGTCTTTATTCAGATCCCAATTCGGATTTGCTTTCCAGTGTTTAGCAATCAGGTCGCCCTGAATCACGCCGGACTCTTTTGAGTCGGTACCGACGTAATACGCTTTATCGTAGCTATCCAGGGCCTTGCGGGAAGGTTCTTTGTTAAAGAATACCACCGGCACGTTCTGGCCACGTGCTTTATCAATAACCGTGCCCGCTGCTGCCGGGTCAACCAGGTTAATAGCCAGCGCTTTCACGCCTTTTGCCAGCAGGACATCAATCTGATCGTTCTGTTTAGACTGGTCGTTTTGCGAGTCATTCATCAGTAGCTGGACGTCTGGCGCTGATTTGCCGTCTTTTTCGATTGCCTTACGCACCACCGACATAAAGTTGTCGTCATATTTATAAATCGTCACGCCGATACGGGTATCTGCTGCGTGTGCCGCGGCGCCAAATAACATGCTAGCCATTACAGCAGACAGGGTTAACACCTTCTTATTCATGGAATCTCCGGTTTTATTATGCAGGGTCTTTGGTGTGAAAATAGCTGGCGGGAGTGTTACATTGATGTTACCGCACAGCGACATTCACGACTGTAATTCGGTCTTCCGTGTAGGGTAACGCTCCTGAAAAACGGCTTTATCTATCGTTTAACTGCCGATGACTACTGTAAAAGTGATTAATCACCGTGACATAGTATGTCCAGACTCGTAAACGCAGCAATCATAGTCAGCTTAATGTTAACAAACTGTGAAATCACTCACAGATTGAAAGCGGTTACATCAGGCAGATAACTAGTTAGTGATCGAACCCACAATTTGCCTCTGCGCCACCGAATGTCGACGCACCAACGTCGGCATAAAGCAGTGGCTAGCCTCACGATCAAGCTTTCCAGCCGCTCCCTGGAGCGCCAGCTCTGTCGCCAGTTTCGCCATCGACATAATGGGGTAGCGCACCGTCGTCAGCTGCGGGTCGGTATAACGGGAAATCGGGATATCATCGAAACCGATCAGCGAGAGATGCTGCGGCACGGCAATGCCATTGTCTTTCAGGGTAGTCAATGCACCAGCCGCCATGCTGTCGTTGTAGGCAAAGACGGCGGTCAAACCAAGATTACGCCCCAGCAGTTCAACCATTGCGGCCTCTCCGCCCTGCATATCCGGCGACCCCGAACCGACCCAGCTATCGGGAGCGGTAATGCCCTGCTCATGTAACGCCCTGAGCCACCCTTCCCGGCGCATATCATCATCTTCAATACCGTGATTGGAAGAGAGGTAGCCAATGCGCTGGTGACCATGATTGAGCAGCATTCGGGTTGCCATCAACGCGCCGCTAACGTTATCCAGCCCGACGCAGCGATGGGCATATCCCGGCACAATGCGGTTAATCAGCACCATTCCCGGCATATGTTCCATAAAATCACCCAGTTCCGCGTCGCTCAGCGCTTTGGAGTGGACAATCAGCGCCGAACAGCGCTGACGAATCAGCACCTCAATGGCGTTACGTTCTTTTTCCGCTTCATGATAGCTGTTGCCAATCAGCACATATTTCTGATGCTGCTGGGCGACGGTATCCACGGCTTTGACCAGTGCGCCGAAAAAGGCATCCGATACATCCATTACCACCACGCCAATGGTATCGCTGACCTGCGTCGCCAGCGCCTGAGCGTTAGCATTGGGTCGATAACCCAACTGCGTGACCGCTTTCATTACCGCTTCTCGCGTATCCGGACTCACCAGCGCGCTGTTATTGAGCACACGTGAGACCGTCGCGACGGAAACACCCGCCTGACGGGCGACATCACGAATGGTGATCATACTCACCGACCTTTAGAGAATTGCAGTACGTCACACTCACCTCCTGTGTTCAGCAAGGTGGCTATTCTGGCAGCGACGCGCTGCACGCTACGTGAGTGATGTCACAAGGATGGAAACGGTTACATCCATTTTGTTAATGATTGTGATCCAGATCGTTATCTTGATGTATCTTTTAATGATGTCCCTGACGCATGCAGGGTTAATTGACGCCATAGCCACTCAACGGGGCCCTGACGGAAATGACGCAGCCAAAGCCACGAAAAGATAAGATTAACCGCCCATACCGGCGGCACGAAGGCTAACAGTTGTAAGCGGTCAAACTTCATAAACAGGCCAAAGCGGTAAAACAGCGTAGTGCAAATCAGGGTTTGCAAAAGATAATTGGTGAGCGCCATGCGCCCGACGCAGGCAATCGCCCCTGTGAGGCGAAACTTGCACAGATGCGGCCAAAATCCCCAGGCTAATGCTGCGTAGCCGATAGTTTGCAGCGGTGCGCTTAGCTCGCGCGGTGCCTGTAGCAAGAATGCGCACCAGCGGTAGTCCCAACCAACATGCCACTGGGCAAGGATAGAGGGTAAATTGACCGCCATTCCGGCAACAATTAACAATGCGCCAGTACGACGATAGTGACGAAGGCTAAACTGCCCTTTGAGCCAGCCGCTGCGCATCAGCGCCGCCCCCATCAGCATCATTCCCGCTAGCTGCCAGCCGTACTGCGCACCCAGCGCCAGCAGGTTATCCGATAGCATATCGGCGCGATTGCTCACCGCTTCAAAGCCGCCCTTCAGCTTCCAGAACTGTTCATATTGCAAATTCGCCGCATCCGGCACCCATGAACGGTTGGGCGTATTGCCGGAAATCAGTCCCAGCAACAGCAGTACCGCCACGCCGATAACGTACAGCACCACGCCGGTATTAAAGAGGGATTTAACATCATGAGCATCGCGCACCATCCGCCATCCAACCAGTCCTACCAGCGCATAGGCCAGCAGAATATCACCGTCCCAGAAAAACAGGCCGTGAATGAAACCAAGCAGCGCCAGCAGCGTCAGGCGCGACTGGATCCAGCGCTTACCGCGCGGCAGCAGAAGCTGAAGCCCTGCGCCAAATAGCAGTGCGAATAGCGTCAGAAATTTGACCTGCGCAAACAAATCGAGAATTGCCCAGGTCCAGGCGTCGCTAACAGAAATGCTCCCGGACCACGCCGGATTGAGGTAAGCAGCCTTCGGCAAACCGAAGGCGCTTATATTCAGTAGCAGGATACCGAGGATGGCAACGCCGCGGACAAAGTCCAGCGTGACATTTCTCTCCATGTATCCTGCTCCGTCTTAGTTGTGGTGACGTACAGCGCGCAGGAACTCCTGGCGAGTATTCTGGCTGGATTTAAACAGGCCGCCCAGCGATGTGGTGGTGGTGGCGCTGGTCGCGTCGCGGATACCGCGCGCTTTTACACAGTAGTGAACCGCATCGATCGAGACCGCGACGTTGCTGGTGCCCAGCAGCGTTTGCAGCGCGGTGAGGATCTGCTGCGTCAGTCGCTCCTGCACCTGCGGGCGCTGGGAGAAAAACTGCACAATACGGTTGATTTTCGACAGGCCAATCACCGAATCTTTCGGGATATAGGCCACCGTCGCTTTACCGTCAATCGTCACAAAATGGTGTTCACAGGTACTGGTCAGGGTGATATCACGCACGGTCACCATTTCATCAACCTGCATCTTATTTTCGATGACGGTGATTTTGGGAAAGCGGGCATAATCCAGGCCGGAGAAGATCTCATCAACGTACATTTTTGCGATACGATGCGGCGTCTCCATCAGGCTGTCATCACTTAGATCAAGGTTTAACAGCTGCATAATCTCGGTCATGTGTCCAGCGATCAGACGCTTGCGAGTTTCATTATCAATTTCTTGCACTGGCGGACGCAGCGGCGTCTCCAGCCCACGAGCGACCAGCGCTTCATGAACGAGTACGGCTTCTTTACTCAGTGATGACATTTTTGTTCTCCTGCAGGTGTGGCGCTCTTTGCTCTTCTGAGGGCAAAGTTTGTATTCATTGTGCGTGAGGTGACGCACAGAATCCAGTAGCCGCATCGATAATTGTTGAAATTGGCGTCACCTCTCGTTCCACGCCGCCAGACCGGCGCATTCCGATGCGTCACGCAACGCCTTACTCCCATTGCCGCAACCAACACAATACCAGGCACATAGTGCAATTCCTGACGCGATGGCAACTTCAGTCTGTTGGCTAAAAGTTGCATTAATGATGCAATACGTTCCGAAAAGGAGAAAGTGAAAGTTACTCACGGGCGAATGAAATATCTGTATTATGGAAAATTACGCGCAAAACCCATAAGGAGCCCTGCATGGAACTGCTCGAAGAGCACCGCTGTTATGAAGGTCGGCAGCAACGCTGGCGGCACGACTCCACGACGCTGAACTGCGCCATGACGTTCAGTATTTTTCTCCCCCCATCTCGCACAGATACGCCGCCGGTTCTCTACTGGCTTTCCGGGCTGACCTGTAACGATGAAAACTTTACCACCAAAGCGGGCGCACAGCGGGTCGCCGCCGAGCTGGGTATTGCGCTGGTGATGCCGGATACCAGCCCGCGTGGCGATAGCGTTGCTGACGATAGCGCCTACGATCTGGGCAAAGGCGCAGGCTTTTATCTCAATGCCACCCAGGCGCCGTGGTCCGCACATTTTCGCATGTACGATTATCTTCGCGACGAGCTGCCACAACTTATCACCAGCGAGTTCAAAGTCAGCGAGCGCTGCGCTATCAGCGGGCATTCGATGGGTGGTCACGGCGCGCTGGTTATGGCGTTGAAAAATCCGGGTCGTTTCACCAGCGTGTCGGCTTTCGCGCCAATCGTTAACCCGACTCAGGTTCCATGGGGTAAAAAAGCGTTTACCGCTTATCTGGGAACCGATGAAGCAACGTGGCAGGCGTGGGATAGCTGCGCCTTAATGCAAGCCAGTCAGGAGAAGAATGCTATCCCAACACTGATTGACCAGGGCGATAGCGATTCATTCCTCGCTGAGCAGTTGCAACCGGCGGTGCTGGCGGAAACCGCACGCCAGAAAAGCTGGCCGTTAACCCTGCGTATTCAGCCCGGTTACGATCACAGCTACTATTTTATTGCCTCATTTATTGAGGATCACCTGCGTTTTCATGCCCAACACCTCTTTAAATAATCTTTTCAATACGCCGTGAAGAACGTTCACGGCGCATTCATATACAAAACCCCTCGCCATCAAATAGTCATAAAAACTAATATATACAGAGAGATAGTATATTTCCTGGTTTCGAGGCGTATGATTTTTAGCGGCGCTTGAGGCTTTCGCCTCATGGCAATATTGAGCTTTATCGTTGTACTGAGGCAGAAAGAAGAAAGCCCCGAAGGTAATATTACTCACCCATGAACTGCACCCATTTTGTTGGACTCTCTTACTGGAGAGTCCCATGTCAAAACGTAAATATCCTTTCGAAGTGCGCCTTGCAGTGGTTATGCACTATTTAAATACTGACGAAGGTTATCGGTTAACATCTGCACGTTTTAACATCCCCAGAACGCAGGTGAGGATGTGGATAGCCGCCTATGATGCCTATGGCGAAGAGGAACTCAGACCCAAATATAAAGGAGTGTCTGTAGACCCTGAGATCCGGGTAGCCGCTATTAAGGACGTGCTGGAAGGGAAGATGTCCTATAATCAGGTCGCTATTAAATATATGATCGCGGGCCCTGGTGTAATAGCTAAGTGGTTGAAAGTTTTCGATAAGAATGGATATGACGGCCTTCGTTCTCTTCGCGTTGGGAAAAGAAGAGAGTTTCATATGAAAGAAACGCCTGAAGCGGTTGAGGCTGCAATTGAACGCTCAAAAATCCAGCGTATCAATGAACTTGAAAAGAGAGTCAAATATCTGGAATTGAAGGTTTTATACCTAAAAAAGCTGAAAGCCTTGGTTCGGTGAGGGATAAAGTCAAAGTTATTGATGAACTGAGGCAGCATTACCCATTTGATGAACTTCTCCAAATAGCGGACATTCCCCGTAGCACCTTTTACTATCACCTGAAAGCACTTAAAGCACCTGACAAATATGCTGATTTAAAATGCAGAATCAGGGAGATCTATAATGATAATTTCGGGCGTTATGGCTACCGCAGAATAACGATAGCTTTAAAACGAGAAGCCTGTGTAATCAATCACAAGGTTATTCAACGCCTTATGAATGTTATGACGCTAAAGAGGGAGCAGGTCGCGCTCCCGGTTCTTTACGAAAAATTCGTGTTAAATGCTACTGAAGAGCTTTAAACAAAGCCTCAATGTGAGTATCAACCGTATCCAGTGCTTTAACAGGCAACTCTGTACCCGCGAACAAAAGGGGAAGCTCAGTGCATCCCAGAATGATGGCCTCAATGCCTTCATCCTGATACATCCGCTCAATTACAGCGGTAAACTTGTCTCGCGTCTGTGGCTTTACAACGCCTCTTTCGAGTTCATCGTGGATTTTATCTGCGATGTAATCTATCTCATCTCCATGCGGGACAACCACCTGGATGCCAGCTTCAGTGAAAGGCTGTTTGAAGAAGTCAGCCTCCATTGTAAATCGTGTTCCCACGAGCCCGACTTTCTTCAGGCTCTGAGTCTGAACTTCTGCACAAGTGGACTCGATAATGCTGACAAGCGGAACCGTTGTACATGACTGGAGGTCATTGAAGACGATATGTGGCGTGTTACCGGTCAAGGCGACGACTTCAGCCCCTGCGGCAACCAGATTCCCGACAGCCTTTGCCAGGTACTTCGTCAGCGCTTCGTAATCTTTCCGTCCGCACATGGCCAGGACGTCATATACGTTGATACTTTCAATAGTTAGAGACGGGAAGAATGTATCGCCAACTCTTTTGTTAGCTTCATAAACAAATTTGCGATAGTAGAGCAATGTTGACTCAGGTCCGGTGCCGCCGATTAATCCAAGTTTCTTCATTTTACCCTCAGCAGCTCCCGATGCCAGGATCAACAAGTGGTTGAGACTAACTGCGGGGCTGGTAGCTGTTTAAATGGAGTAAATAAATTAAAAAACATGTAGATTCATTTCAATTGAATTAAATAGAATCCAATTTTCAATTGTGGTGAAATTATGGATGTAGCAGACTTCCGAACCATCATAGCACTGGTAGAAACAGGCACCATTACTGCAGCAGCAAAGGTGCTCTGCCGAGTCCCCTCAGCAATCACCACACGAGTTCAGAACCTGGAGAGCCAGCTCGGCACCACACTGTTTGTTAAGTCTGGTCGTCGGTTTCTTCCGACAAATGAAGGCCAGGTGCTTTATGACAATGCACTGAAGATTATCGAGCTGGTCACTTTAGCAGAACAGCAGATGGTAAGGCCGGTACCTGGCGGTCGGTTCCGATTGGGTGCGCTCGACAGTATGGCAGCAACAAGGTTGCCAGAACCACTGGCGCACCTCTACCAGCAACATCAATCAGTGTCGGTGGAGCTGGTTACCGGGATAAGCCGCACATTGCTCGATGCAGTACTTAGTCACGAACTTGATGCAGCCTTCATTGCTGACGCTCCAGATGATGACAGACTGGAACGCATGGCTGTTTACAAGGAAGAACTGGTTATTATCGCCGCAGCAAATTTCCCGCCGATACGTTCTGCTGCCGATTTAACTCACACAACATTGCTGGTATTCAGCGACGGCTGCTCCTATCGCGACCGGCTAACAACCTGGTTCAGAGAGGCTGGGATCAGACCTTACAGGCTGGCAGAAATGTCTTCCTACCATGCCATTCTGGGCGGCGTCAGTGCAGGAATGGGGGCGGGCGTGATACCAACAACAATCCTCGATACGTTTCCGACACAGGAACTCATCACAATCCATCCTTTTGAAAGTGAAAATAGTCAAATAACAACGGAACTGATATGGCGTAAGGGAGGGCTCACGGCTAATACATGTGCCCTGATTGATATCTTGTCCTCAAACGTTGGAAGTACCTGACAGGTAAGATACTGCAATCTGGTTTGAGATTATGGCCGATTTACTGTGTCTGTAATGTCGAAATCCCTATCGGGTGAAAATATGTTAATAGCCTTTTCCATACTGCCAAACGCTAATGCCCGGCTTTAATCCGCTTTTCGTTCGTTGAGGCAACTTCCGCTTTTGGCACACAGCGGACATCAGTATTCAAAACTATTAAAAAAAGATAACTCACTGTATAGCATTTGCTATACGCGGTCGTTGTGCTATTCTTGTAAAGCAAACGCTATACAGGGGGTGTCCTATGAAATCAGATGTTCAACTTAACCTTAGAGCTAAGGAATCGCAGCGGGCGCTCATAGATGCGGCTGCGGAAATCCTCCACAAATCACGTACAGATTTCATTCTTGAAATGGCCTGTCAGGCTGCCGAGAATGTGATCCTCGATCGCCGGGTATTTAACTTTAACGATGAGCAATATGCGGAGTTCATCGATATGCTTGATGCACCGGTCGCAGATGATCCCATTATCGAAAAACTGCTGGCAAGGAAACCTCAGTGGGACATGTAACAGCACCAGAACCTCTGTCCGCTTTTCATCAGGTGGCTGAGGTCGTCAGCGGTGAAACTGTGCTCGATGACTGGTTAAAGCAGAAAGGCCTTAAAAACCAGGCTCTCGGAGCGGCCAGAACGTTTGTGGTATGTAAGAAAGATACGAATCAAATAGCCGGCTTTTACTCTCTGGCCACCGGGAGCGTCAATCATACTGAAGCGACAGGGAATCTTCGGCGTAACATGCCAGATCCCATCCCTGTCATTATACTTGCCCGCCTTGCTGTCGATCTCTCATTGCGCGGAAAAGGGCTTGGCGCTGATTTACTTCATGATGCAGTGCTTCGTTGCTATCGGGTTGCCGAGAATATTGGAGTACGTGCAATCATGGTTCATGCGCTCACAGAAGAAGCCAAAAATTTCTACATTCACCATGGTTTCAAACCATCACAAACTCAGCCGCGGACATTGTTCCTCAGACTTCCTCAGTAATGCGAAAGGACCTTATGTTCGGAACTTTATGAGCAATAATTAAATGGTGCGCATGCGGTTAGTTCAATAGACATACTTCATGAGAGAAGATGGTGAACGATTCATTGGCTAGACAAGAATGCACGAGCAGTAGGAATGCTGTGGAATGGATAATACGGCTGCGAAATTGATTATTTAGCTTTATAGGGAACAAAAAAGAGCCCATGTATTAAATGGACTCTTTCTCTGATGCCTCGGTTAATCTGTCCAACTTTTTGGGGTCGGTACACCACGAGGCTATCTGTATGTCAAGACAACATCAGGTTAGTCTCTTACCCGCCGAAAGGCAAAGAGAACAAGCCATGAAGGTGCCACATAACGCCCTGATCTGGTGTCTGCTAATCGTGCGTATACCCTTCATACTTCAAGTTGCATGTGCGTTGGCTTTCCTCGCTCACCCCAGTCACTTACTTAAGTAAGCTCCCGGGACTCCCTGCGTCGTCGCCTTCCTGCAACTCGAATTATTTAGGGTATATTGGAAATATTTGCGGCAGTATTCGTACCAATATTCGCCCCGGTAAGTAGCAACCTGGAGCGGTGGGATTTTCCACCGCTTTTCAGGCCTGAGGCTGTCCGGCTTCGCCACAAGCGCCTTTAGCGAGGGCTGACAGGGAAACCTGCCAGCCCTCTTTTATTGGCCTAATCAGAAGCGGTAATCGACGGCCATAAAGTAACGGCGGCCTTCTTCGGTGTAACTGTAATCATCTCTGTTCAGATCTTTATCGCCGACGTTAAGCACGCCGGAACGCAGTTTGACGTTTTTAGTCACGTTCCACGCCGCGCCGATATCAAACATAGTGTAGCCACCCGGCGTTTTGCCCGTAGAGCTGACCGCACGCTGCTCGCCGGTATAGTTGGCAGTCACGTAGAAGGACCAGTCGTCCAGCGGTTTCCAGTCGAGGGTGCCGTTGGCAGTATGGAACGGCAGCGTTTGCAGCGGTTTATCGCCGCCGTTACTCAGGTCGCGACCATCGTTATAGGTGTAGTTCACCGTCAGCTTCCATTCGTCACCGAACGGCACTTTCACTTCGGTTTCAACCCCTTTGATACGCGCCTTGTTGACGTTGAAGTAGCGGAAGACCGGCACTCGCTTGCCGTTGACCGTTTTCCAGCCGACAAAGTTCGGGTAGCCCGGCGCTTCGCTAGCGCTGGAGGTACGCAGGATATCAATCATATCATCAACGTTGTTCTGGAAAGTCGTGACGCTCCCTTCCACACCTTCCAGCAAGCCCTCTTCGCCACGGTAATAAAGACCGAGCTCGAAGCTTTCGCTGGTTTCCGGTTTCAGATCCGGGTTACCGATAATACTGCATGAACCACGGCAGGAGTTGGTAGTCCAGTCTGGATTCAACTGCAGCAGGGATGGCGCTTTGAATGCCGTCGCCCAGCCGCCCTTCACGGTCACGGTGTCGGTGGCGGTATAGACCAGGTAAGCACGCGGGCTCCAGTGATCGCCATAAGTCTGGTGATCGTCCATACGAATACCGGTGGTTAACGCCAGCGGCTCGATGATTCGCCATTCATCTTCAAGGAACAGTGCGTACTGGCTGGCGGAGGTAGATTTGCCGCCGCTGCTCAGGTTAACCGGATCTTTGAGTTTGTCGTGGCGCCATTCACCGCCGAAGGTCAGTAGCTGGTTAATCATTCCTAGCGGCAGGACGTATTTACCATCTACGGAGTTGCTTTCAGAAGTGATCGTCCCGGCCTGGCCTGGGTTTTTATTATCGACTTTCTCACCGTAGAATTTCAGCTCGCTGTTGCCAACATCCCAGCGACCATTGTGGCTCAGAGAGTAGTTCTGGCGCTCAAGACGGTTACGGTCGAGAGAATCGGAGTCACGATCCTGGCGGTCAAAACCGTAGCCCGCAGTAATATCCTGATTGTCCGTTGGGGTCCAGGCAAATTCGACATTACCGTCGCGGCTGGTGAAGCCTTCAATGCGCGGCGTTTCGCCTGCAGCATTGCTGGAAGCCTGCTGATCGTCTTTGGCACGTTTAGCCAGGCTGCCGTAGGCCTTCATACCCAACACGCCGTCAATCAGCGGGCCGCTGGTGAAGAACTGACCGTTATAGGTATCACCGCGATCGCGATGTTCCTGAATGGTGGTGTCGGCGCTCAGAGTACCGGTCCACTGTTGGCCGACTTTTTTGGTGATGATATTCACCACGCCGCCAAGGGCATCGGAACCATAAAGTGAGGACATCGGTCCGCGCACAACTTCGATACGTTCAATGGCATCCACCGGGATCCAGTTGAGGTCAAAATCGTTGTGGCGGAACACGGCGTTTCGCGAGTTAACGCGTTTGCCATCAATAAGGATCAGCGTATAGCTGCTATCAAGGCCACGGATACTTACGCCTTTGCGGTTATCCCCTTCGTTGGTGAGCTGCACGCCAGGAACATCCCGCAGTACATCTTTCAGGTTCTGTACCGGTTTACGCTGCAAATCCTGTTGGGTGATAACGCTAATACTGGCAGGAGCATCTTTTACGCTCTGTTCAGTTGCCGCAGCGGTGACGACCAGCGTTTCTTCATTAACATCGGCGAGAGCCGGAAACGCCAGTGATACGACGGACGCGCATAATCCGGCCCGGACAAAAGGATTTAACCTGAACATTCCATATCTCCATGAGGTGTACTACAAAACAAACAAAAGGGTGCTGCTCACAGGTACTGTCGGCCTGTCGCTCTATCGGCGATATGCACGCTATTTTTTTACAGTAGATGTGGCTGGTCGCCCCTTGTCAGTCTGACCGTCTGCAAGATATGGGGATTGGCTTCATCCTGAATTTAGTGAAAATGATAAAGATAATGATTACAATTATCAATACAATTATGGAGAAATGTATCAATTTGTAATGAATCCAGGCATAAAAAAACCCTCTTTAAAAGAGGGCTTTAACTATTATGATCGCTCGCCTTAGCCTTTAAAACGCTCCGGGAACTTCATTTCGCTGTAGCGGACAAAACGCGTCCCCTTCGCCAGTTTGTAGCCAAACCAGATAACCAGGAACAGCGGTATACCAATATACGTTGCAGCGACGCCGCCCCAGTCGATGGTGTCTTTAAGGAACGCTTCATAGTTCTGACCAAGCGTAATAATCAGGCACAGAACAAAGGCAAAGATCGGTCCCAGCGGAAAGAATCCTGAACGATAAGGCAGATTATTCAGATCATGTCCTTGCAGCACGTAGCCACGACGGAAACGATAGTGGCTAATGGCAATCCCCAGCCAGGCAATAAAGCCGGTCATCCCGGAGGTGTTCAGCAACCACAGGTAAACGGTCTGATTACCGAACATTGAGCTCAGGAAACACAGTGCCGCAATCACCGTAGTGGCATACAGCGCATTACGTGGCACTCCGCCTTTTGACAGCTTAGAGAAAATGCGCGGCGCTTTACCATCACAGGCCAGGGTGTAGAGCATACGCGTGGAGGCATACATCCCGGAGTTACCCGCCGACAGCACCGCCGTCAAAATGACCGCGTTCATAATCGCCGCCGCCGACAGCAGACCCGCATGCTGGAACACCAGCGTAAACGGACTCACGGAAATATCTTTTACGTCGTTACGCAGCAGGCTCGGATCGGTATACGGAATGATCAGGCTGATAATCAGAATTGCAAACACATAGAACAGCAAGATACGCCAGAACACCTGACGCACGGCGCGTGGAATATTCTTCTCCGGGTTTTCTGACTCGCCCGCCGCAATACCGATAAGCTCGGTTCCCTGGAACGAGAAGCCGACAATCATCGCCACACCAATCATCGCCGAGAAACCACCAGCGAATGGTGCATCGTCAATACCCCAGTTGCTCCAGCCTGCGGGCTGTGCCCCTTTAAAGATACCGAGGATCATCATCACACCGACGATAATAAAGATAATGACGGTGGCGACTTTAATCAGGGAGAACCAGTATTCCGCTTCGCCAAAACCTTTTACCGAGATCCAGTTCAGCAGGAACATAATGCCGAGGAACAGCGCGCTCCAGATCCAGCCGGGCGCATCAGGGAACCAGTAGGTCATCACCAGCTGAGCGGCAACAAGGTCAACGGCGATGGTTACCGCCCAGTTGTACCAGTAGTTCCAGCCCAGCGCAAAGCCGAAGCCTTCCTCGACATAATTTTGCCCATAGGTGGCAAAAGAGCCAGATACCGGCATAAAAGCCGCTAGCTCGCCAAGGCTGGTCATCAGAAAGTAGACCATCAGACCAATAAGAATATAAGAAAGCAGCGCGCCGCCTGGGCCCGCCTGAGATATGGTTGCGCCAGAGGCAACAAAAAGACCTGTACCGATGGAACCGCCAATAGCGATCATGGTCAAGTGGCGCGCCTTCAGTTCACGACGTAAACCGGGCGCTTCTGTGGTTTTAGTATCCGAAACCATGTGAAAATGCTATCCATCCAAAAAACGAGGCGAGATTGTAGCAGAGTGTCTGTGATCCATCCGATACAAATGCAAAGTTATAAGAGAGCTTCATGATCGAGCATGGATTATTAGTAAAGCATTAAATCCAGGAAATGCCAGCCCTGGTTCTACACTTCGCAATAATGCAGAAAACGTTGTAATGCCTTAGAAATATGCTTCTGCCGGTGATGAATACGCCACAACGTGCGGGTTAAACGCGGCAGTGGGATGGTCAGCTCCACCAACGACCCGACCTCAAGCTGTTCCGCCACCACTCTTCGTGACAGGCAGCTAATCCCTAAACCATGACGCACTGCATGCTTAATGGCTTCAGAGTTGCCCAACTCCATCCCCAGATGAAACGCCGGTAAATGCGACAATAATAAGTAGTCGACAATTTCTCGGGTTCCGGATCCGTGTTCGCGCAAGATCCACGGCGCTTCCGCCAGCCGTTGCAGCGTCACCTCCCCCTCAAGGAGCGGCGAATCTGGCGGTGCGAAGACCACCAGTTCATCTTCCAGCCACGGCTCGGCAATGATATCTGCTGCGTGACAAGGGCCTTCAATCAGCCCGATATCCACTCGCAGGTCAGCCACCGCATTAATGACGTCCTGGCTATTCCCCACGCTTAGTTCCAGCGGTAAATCCGGGAGATCGCGTCGATAGTGCGCAATGATTTCCGGCAGAATATAGTTGCCGATAGTGCTGCTGGCATAGACGCGAATCGCGCCGTTGTCGCCGCGAAACAACTGTTCTATCTCCAGCGCGCGCTCCAGCAGCGCCAGCGCTCGCGGATAAAGCAGCCTGCCATGTTCATTAACTACCAGTCGCTTGCCGACACGATCAAACAACTGCACGCCCAACTGGCCTTCCAGATCGGTCAACGCCGCGCTGACTGCCGATTGCGAAAGCGCCAGCATTTGCGATGCCTGTGTTGTAGAGCCGCTCTTTAAAACTTCAGCAAAAACTTCCAGCTGTCGTAGCGTGATATGCATAGCCTTTCCTGCCTTCATTTATATACAGCGTGGCTCTCCGACAGCTTGATGTTTGTGGAACAGTGCCCAAAAACGCGAAACAGCTCGTATACCACTTATTTCGATTAATTATAAATATATAATCAATTTTATATTTAAACCAGCGAGTCGTATGCTTTTCCCAGACAAAGGAGAAGGTTATGACAGCACTCACTTTACCGACTAAACATCGCCCATTGTGGCACTTTGCACCTGGACTGGCGCTGACTGCCGTATTAACTGGCGCTGCACTGTGGGCCGGTAGTTTTCCAGCCATCGCAGGTGCAGGCTTCAGCGCACTCACGCTGGCTATTCTGTTCGGCATGGTGATCGGTAATACGATTTACCCCAAAATATGGCAGTCCTGTGACGGCGGCGTAATCTTTGCCAAACAGCACCTGCTGCGTCTGGGCATTATTTTATACGGCTTTCGCCTGACGTTCGCCCAGATTGCCGATGTTGGCGTAAGCGGTATCGTCATTGACGTTCTGACGCTTTCCAGCACCTTTTTTATCGCCTGTTTTTTAGGGCAAAAGGTTTTCGGCCTGGATAAGCATACCAGTTGGCTGATTGGTGCCGGCAGCAGTATCTGCGGCGCAGCAGCGGTACTGGCCACCGAACCGGTGGTGAAAGCGGAAGCCAGTAAAGTCACGGTAGCCGTCGCGACGGTGGTGATTTTCGGGACCATTGCTATCTTCCTCTACCCGGCAATCTACCCTTTCCTGGCGCACTGGTTTACCCCGGAAGCCTACGGTATCTATATGGGTTCCACCATGCATGAAGTTGCCCAGGTTGTGGCAGCCGGTCATGCCGTCAGCCCGGATGCGGAAAACGCAGCGGTCATCGCAAAAATGCTGCGCGTCATGATGCTGGCTCCGTTCCTGCTGTTCCTGGCCGCTCGCGTTAAGCAGTTAACCCCGGCGGGAAGCGGTGAAAAAAGCAAAATCACCATTCCGTGGTTTGCGATCCTGTTTATTGTGGTGGCGGTGTTTAACTCTTTCCACCTGCTGCCGAAAGCGGTTGTCGATATGCTGGTGACTCTGGATACCGTGTTGCTGGCAATGGCGATGGCTGCCCTGGGTCTGACCACCCACGTCAGCGCGCTGAAAAAAGCCGGTGCCAAACCGCTGCTGATGGCGCTAATGCTCTTCGTCTGGCTGATTGTCGGCGGCGGCGCGATTAACCTGGCTATTCACAGCCTGCTGGCCTGAAGCTCTTCGCTCACGAGGTTGTGCTAAGGCAGGTGTAACTCTCCGGCTAAGCCGCTATCATTACTCTCCAACCAGCGGCTTAACTGGAGTTTTTTTATGAAATATATTGGAGCGCACGTCAGCGCCTCCGGCGGAGTGGCCAATGCCGCCATTCGCGCAGCCGAAATCGGCGCGACCGCCTTCGCCCTCTTTACCAAAAACCAGCGCCAGTGGCGCGCCGCTCCGCTGAGCGACGAGACCATTGCTGAATTTAAAGCCGCCTGCGAAAAGTATCATTTCGGACCCGGACAAATTCTGCCCCACGACAGCTATCTGATAAACCTTGGCCACCCGGTTGCGGACGCGCTGGAAAAATCCCGCGATGCCTTTATTGATGAACTCTCCCGCTGCCAGCAGTTGGGCCTGACGTTACTCAATTTCCATCCGGGTAGTCATTTACAGCAGATCCCCGAAGACCAGTGCCTGGCGCGCATCGCTGAATCCATCAATATCGCGTTGGCAAAAACCGAAGGCGTGACGGCAGTGATTGAAAATACCGCCGGTCAGGGCAGCAATCTGGGCTTTAAGTTTGAGCATCTGGCCGCCATCATCGACGGCGTGGAAGATAAATCCCGCGTGGGCGTGTGCATTGATACCTGCCACGCTTTTGCCGCTGGTTACGACCTGCGTAGCGCCGAAGAGTGTGAGAAAACCTTCGCTGATTTCGAACGCATTGTCGGTTTTCAGTATCTGCGCGGTATGCACCTGAACGATGCGAAAAGCACTTTCGGCAGCCGCGTTGACCGTCACCACAGCCTGGGCGAAGGTAATATTGGCCACGATGCTTTCCGCTGGATAATGCAGGACCCCCGTTTTGACGGCATCCCGCTAATTCTGGAAACGATCAATCCTGATATTTGGGCGGAAGAAATTGCCTGGCTGCGGGCCCAGCAAACAGAAGAGGCCGTGGTCTGATATGAACGATAGGGAAAAGCAGATCCTTAAAATGCTGCGGCGTAACCCGCTCATTCAGCAGCACGAGATTGCCGACATTCTGCAGATTAGTCGTTCCCGCGTAGCCGCACACATCATGGATCTCACGCGCAAAGGGGCTATTAAGGGAAAAGGCTACATCCTGACCGAGCAGGAGTATTGCGTCTCGCTGGGGGCCATCAATATGGATATTCGCGGGATTGCCGATATTCATTATCCGCAGCCGGTTTCAAACCCGGGTAATATCCAGTGTTCTGCAGGCGGCGTGGCGCGCAATATCGCGCACAACCTGGCGCTGCTGGGCCGCGATGTGCATTTAATTTCCGCCGTTGGCAGCGATTTCTACGGTGAAACGTTGCTGGAACAAACCCGCCAGGCCGGGGTTAACGTGCAGAGCTGTATTCGCCTGCACGGCCACAACACCGCAACCTATTTATCCATCGCCAATCCGCAGGAAGAGACAGTTCTGGCGATCAATGATACCCATATTTTACAGTCGCTTACCCCACAGTTACTCAATCAGTACCGGGATCTGTTAACTCATGCGGGCGTCGTTCTGGTCGACTGTAATTTAACGGAGTCGTCGCTGGAGTGGGTATTTACGCTGGCAAGCGCTATTCCGGTGTTTGTCGATACGGTGTCGGAGTTTAAAGCACATCGCATCCGCCCGTGGCTGGGGAAAATTCATACCCTCAAACCTACGCTGCGCGAACTACAAATCCTCTGGGGACAGACGATCGCCAGCGATGCAGATCGCGATCGAGCGCTGTCATGGCTGCACGAACAGGGAACTCAACGGGTGGTGATTTGTTCAGAAGACGATTCTATTTTCTGTAGCGAAGCAGGCGGTGAACGTTTCCAGATGAGCCTGCCAGGCCACACGACGGTAGACAGTTTTGGTGCTGACGATGCGCTGATGGCCGGGCTGCTCTACAGCTATCTTGATGGTAGCGATTTTAAAGAGAGCGCCGCTTTTGCCATGGCTTGCACCGCCCTCACCCGCGCCAGTGACAGTATCAACAACCCTTCTTTATCCGTCGATAACGCACTCAATTTACTTTCAGGCGTATAACACCGTGCACCGCAGAAGCGATGCACGGTTAACGCTATGCGAGTCCAATAAAGAACCCGGCGATGGTCGCGCTCATCAGGTTAGAGAGCGTTGCCGCCGCCAGAGCGCGCATTCCGAGCTGAGCAATTTCTGGCGCGCGCTGCGGGGAAATGGCGGAGAACGCTCCGACCACCACACCAATTGAGCCAAAGTTAGCAAACCCGCACAGCGCAAACGAAATAATCGCGATGGTTTTCACATCCAACGTGCCGCCGGTTTGCAGGTAGGGCGAGAAGTTGAGATAGGCGACGAATTCATTGATCGCCAGTTTCTGCCCAATCAGACTGCCAGCCAGGGTCGCATCGCTCCAGTCAACGCCCATGATCCACGCCAGAGGCGCAAGGATATAACCGAAGATCCCCTCCAGCGTGGCGTGGCCAAAACCAAACCAACCGCCAATCCCACCGATAATGCCGTTCAACAAGGCGATAATCGCCACAAACGCCATCACCACCGTTGCCACCCCAGCGGCAATTTTCAGGCCGGTCATCGCCCCGGATGCCGCCGCTTCAATAATGCTTTTCGGCGGCGTTTCGGTGAAAGAGAGATTCTCAAAAGTCACCTGCGATGCTTCGGTTGCCGGGCTGAGCATACGAGCAAACAGGATCCCGCCAGGAATAGCCATCAACGACGCAGCCAACAGGTAGTCGATTGGTACGCCCATACCGGCATAACCAATCATCATCGACCCGGCGATTGAGGCCATCCCGCTACAAATCGCGGTAAACAGTTCGTTGCGGTTAAGCTTGTCGATAAACGGTTTGACGATCGCCGGGATCTCGTTCTGCCCCAGAAAAATGGTGGTCACAGCAACAAACGATTCAATTTTGCTGATATTCAGCGCTTTCTGGAAGATTCCGCCGAGAATACGGATCAGCAGCCCCATTATGCCAAGGTAATAAAGGAGGCTTATCAGCGCGGTAACGAAAATAATGGCCGGCAGAACGCGAAAGGCAAACACAAACCCTGCACCGTCAAACAGCACATCCATCTTCGGGCCAACCAGCGAGCCAAAAATAAACGCGCTCCCGGCATCGCTATAGGACATAACTTTATGCACCCCAAGCGCCGCCTGTTCGACCAGCCATTTGCCCGGCGGAAAATAGAGCATTACCCCGCCAATCACAATTTGCAGCAACAGCGCTGCGCCTACGGTTCTGATACTGATGCGTTTTTTATTCACTGACAGCACAAAGGCAATGGCCAGTAACACTACCATCCCCAAAAGACTTCTCATGATGTCCATAATGATATCCTTACCTGGTGGAAAACCCGGCCTCAGGCCAGGTTTTCGGTGCATTTGATATCGGGGCGGGCAACCGCAAACAACCCGCAGTTGTCGTTACGCGATCTGCTGATACTCTTTGGCAATCTCGCAGGCCAGGATGGCGTTGTTAAAGACCAGTTGGATATTGGATTTCAGGCTGTCTCCACCGGTCAATTCCGCGACGCGGGCCAACAGGAACGGCGTACTCTCTTTACCCACCACGCCCTGCTCTTCAGCTTCTCTCACCGCCTGATCAATGGCGGCATTGATTTTCGCTTCCGGCATTGCGAACTGCTCAGGGATAGGATTCGCCACCACCATGCCGCCCTTCAGGCTCGACTGCCATTTCACCGCCATCGCTTTGGCAATTTCTTTGGCGCTGTTAAGCCGAATACTGACCTCAAACGGGCTGGTACGGCAGAAGAATGCCGGTAGTGCCGAGGTTTGATAACCAATAAGCGGAACACCGAAAGTTTCTAAATATTCGGTCGTCAGGCCCAGGTCGAGAATAGATTTCGCACCGGCACAAACTACGGTGACATTCGTATTTGCCAGCTCCTGAAGATCGGCGGAAATATCGAATGTTTGCTCCGCCCCACGATGCACACCGCCAATACCACCGGTGGCAAAGACTTTAATTCCGGCCATCGCCGCGATGATCATGGTGGACGCTACGGTGGTCGCGCCATTTAATCCCGCAGCAACCACAAACGGTAAATCCCGACGACTAACTTTAGTGACATTATGCCCTTCACGGCCAAGAAGTTCTATTTCCTCACGACTTAAACCGACCTTCATCACCCCATGAATAATCGCAATTGTTGCCGGAACGGCCCCCTGCCGACGAATAGTTTCTTCCACTTCCAGCGCCGTTTGCGCATTTTCAGGGAATGGCATACCGTGAGAAATAATGGTTGATTCAAGCGCCACGATTGGCTGATTATTTTTCAATGCTTGCTGTACTTCCGCAGAGACCTGTAATAATTCAGAGGAAATATTTAATTCAGACATAATCTTTCTCCACTAACTTTTTTACGTTTGCGTAAGATAATTCAGGATTATTGGTAAATTCCGATGAGAGCGCGAGGGAAGAGCACCCTTGAGCGAACTGCACCGCTTGAGAAAATGAACAACCGTCCAGCCAACAGGAAGCAAGACCGGCCATCATGGCATCACCCGCGCCAGTCACATTCACAACCTGGGTTTTCAGCGGTGCCGACCAACCGTGTTCGCCATCCTTTTCGCTGTAGTAAACGCCATCTCCACCCATGCTCAGCACCAGGCGCTTCAGGCCATGCTGGTGAAACCAGTCGGCAACGCGAGCCACATCATCGGTGCCGGACAGCGAGATTCCGCTGAGGGTTTCCGCCTCGATGCGATTCGGTTTCAGGGTATGGATTCGCCCCAGATGCTGGCGAACTTTCACGCATTTCCAGGCGGAAACCGGGTCAACAAAAATGGGCGTTGAACCCGTATTTTCCATCAACCAGGCCAGCGCTTCCTCACTGATATTACAATCAACAACAATCACCGTGGCTTCACTGATAAAGGCCTGATGTTGGCTTAGAAATTCCGCCGTAATATGCTCAGTAATGCTCATATCATTTATCGCCACCAGCATTTCACCGGTATTATCAAGCAACGATAAATAGCTGGATGTACCCTCGCCTTTGATGACCTGACATTTATCGACATGTACCCCTGATTGTGCAGTCTGAGCCAGTAAAGAATGGCCATAAAAATCATCGCCAACGACGGATAATAACCATGAAGATTTATTCAATAAGGCAATATTTTGCGCTATGTTCCTACCTACCCCACCGGGCGTATACTTTATTTTTCCAGGATTTGAATCAGCATAGTTCAGCGACATATTAGAATAACCAGCAACATCCATATTTGCCGAACCAATAATCACAACATAATCATTTTCAGGCATATAAATACCTCCAGCACAGGATGCTGTAAAAATAGAATTATTTAATACAAAGAAATAGGTCTTACTCTATTCAGATTAACTCCAAAAAAACACATGTTTGATTATGAACATGTGTTTATAATAAGCAATGAACTTTCAAAGTAAAGGGGATGTAAATAGGATTTTCATATGAACATGAACCCAATCACAGATTTCGGCCAGTATGGTTTTTAAACAGTTTAAAAATGCGAAGGAGAGCACATATGACGAGATTGACGCAAGGTCCCGGCTGTATACAGGAACGCTAACCGTTCGCGCTATGAGGGGATTTTCTGATGAGAAAGGACCTGAGCTTAATTATTCTGCGCTCCAAAGGTTATCATTCGTTCCTGATGAGCCAGTAATCGCTTGCTTATAGCCCTGCGCCGCATCGCTATTATTTGGATCCAACCGCCAGGCTTTGGCATATGCCTGAGTCGCCATATCGACATTTCCTGATGCCATCCCGAGTCGACCAAGCATAACCCAGCCTTCTACACTACCAGGATCGCTATGCAAACGCGTACGTAAACCCAGAGCCAGGCGCACCATCTCCTCTTGATTGAGCGGTTTTTCTTTCGGATACAGGACTCGTTTCAATAGAGTTGGCAGCTGCGCCGTCGCCTGCTGCCAGATTTTTACTTGCTTGTAGCTACCGGTCTGGTAATAGCTGAGGGCCGCGACGACCAGCGCAACAGCGATCCCCGGAATATAAATGGCAAATCCACCCTGTTTACCCTCCGTGTGAATGTCGTCAGGAAATGCTTCCTGCTTCAGCCGCACGCGGCGGCGCGAACGGGCAAAAATAATCCAGCAACCAGTAGCGACAGCGGAAATCGGTAGCACCCACAGCAGAATAGTCAGCGGGGTTAATGGCGGATCGTAGGTGACGAAGTTGCCGTAGCGCGCCACCATATAATCGATGATCTCCTGCTTACTTTTCCCCTCCTGCATCAGCTCATAAACCTTCTGCCGCAGGTCAGTGGCAATCATCGAGTTGGAATCAGCGATACTGTTGTTCTGGCATTTCGGGCAGCGCAACTGCTCAGTAAGCTGGCGAAACCGCTGCTCCTGAGCTTCATCCTTAAACGGCATGACGTCGATGGCGGCCAGCACCGACCCGGAAACGATCAGCATCAGCACGCCCAGTAACACCCTCATTGTGCAGCCTCCCTGCTGTATTGCTCCCAAAGTGACCTGAATTCACACTCCCACACCCGCTCGTTGAGATCGCCCGCATGGCGATAACGAATAATCCCTTTTCCATCGATCAGGAAGGTTTCCGGTGCGCCGGAAACCCCCAGATCCATTCCCATTCTCCCATCGCCATCAAATAGGCTCAACGCGTAAGGATTTCCCAATACTTTCAGCCAGGTCATAGCTTTCTGCCGCTCGTCTTTGTAGTTCATCCCCACCACGCGGATCCCCTGCACCGCGAGCTGATTCAGATACTGATGCTCGGCGCGACAGGTCGGGCACCAGGTCGCCCAGACGTTGAGCAGCAGCGGTTTGCCTTGGGTTAGCGCATCTGCCTGATAGTGCTGCCCGGGATTCTCCAGCGACTCAAGACGAAAGGTCGGCACCGGTTTACCGATCAGCGCCGACTCCAGGATGATCGGGTCATCCCATTCAGCATTGCGCGCCAGTTGCCACAGCATCAGCGCGGCGATGACCACAAAGATCATCAACGGGATCAACAGTAAACTGCGCTTCATGCAGCCTCCGGCACAGGCTGTCGATAGCGCGGATCGCACAGACACAGCAGCCCGCCCAGCGCCATTAATAAACCACCCGCCCAAATCCAGCGAATAAACGGTTTGTAATACAGCCGCACGGCCCACACGCCGTTGTCCAGCTCTTCGCCAAGGGCAGCATACAGATCACGAGTGAATCCACCGTCAACCGCCGCTTCGGTCATCACTGAGCGGGTACTGTTATAAAAACGTTTTTCTGCATGCAGTATCGCTTCCGCTTTGCCATTTCGCGTGACGCCAATCATAGCCACGCCGCCTCGATAGTTCGGCCCGGTCACCTCTTTGACTTCACGGAAGATGAAGCGATAATTATGAATTTCGATACTATCGCCCGCCTTCATTCGCACATCGCGCTCCACGCTGTAATTCTGGCTGAAAGCAATACCGACAACCGTCACTGCCACACCGACGTGACCGGCGACCATCCCCCAGTAGCTGAGGGTCATCTTTGCGCCGCGTGAAATACGCAAAGCGACTTCCGACATCGCCAGTACAAGGACCCAGCAGGCCATCGCCAGTCCGACCACCGTCATGGCGACAATCTTGCTTTCAAATAGCCACGGCAGGAGCAGAGACAGCGCCAGGGTGCTCCCCAGGGCGATAATCAGAAGACGCTGCAGCTTACGTGGACGATCGCGTCCCCAGCGCACCAACGGGCCGATGCCCAGCAGTAGCGCAAACGGTGCCATCAGCCAGCTGAACATCGTGTTAAAGAACGGCATGCCGATGGAGATGCTGCCCATCCCCAGCTGTTTATGCCCCAGCGGCAGCAGCGTCCCCAACAGCACTACCAGCATGGCAGCGATCAGCAGCACGTTGTTACCAAGCAGCAGCGACTCCCGTGACCAGAGGGCGTTATTCACCCGCGAACGCACCCTGTGCCCACGGATGGCGAACAGCAGCAGCGAACCGCCGATAACCAACACCATAAACGCGAGAATAAACATCCCGCGCGACGGGTCGGAAGTAAAAGCATGGACCGAAACCAGTACGCCGGAACGCACGAGGAAGGTTCCCAGCAGGCATAGCGAAAACGCGCAAATAGCGAGCAGCAGCGTCCAGGCTTTAAAACTGGCACGCTGCTCCGTTACAGCCAACGAATGCACCAGCGCGGTACCGACCAGCCACGGCATCAACGAGGCGTTTTCCACCGGATCCCAGAACCACCAGCCGCCCCAGCCCAACTCGTAATAGGCCCAAACCGAGCCCAACACAATGCCCAGCGTCAGAAAGGCCCATGCCGCCAGCGTCCAGGGACGGGAAAAACGCACAAAGGTACTGTCCAGCCGCCCGCTCAGCAGGGCGGCAATCGCAAAGGCAAAAACCACCGAGAAGCCAACATAGCCCATATACAGCAGCGGCGGATGGAAAATCAGCCCCGGATCTTGCAACAGCGGATTCAGGTCGCGTCCTTCAATAGGGAACTCCGGCAACGTGCGGGTAAACGGGTTGGAGGTAAACAGGATAAACAGCAGGAAGCCAACGCTTATCATCCCCATTATCGCCAGCACGCGGGCGACGATATCGAGCGGCATGCGCTGACTCAACAGCGCCACAGCGAACGTCCAGCCGCTCATCAACAGCATCCACAGCAGTAACGACCCTTCATGCGCGCCCCAGGTCGCCGCCACGCGATACCACACCGGTAACTGGGTGTGAGAATTGCGGGTAACGTAACTCAGCGTAAAGTCGTTCACCACGAAGGCGTTGATCAGCACCATAAAAGCGCCCATTACGAGGAAAAACAACAGCCAGGCGAAGAACCGGGAAGATGCCATCATTCGCCTATCGCCACGCACAACGCCCCATAGCGGATAGATGGAGAGTAATAGCGCGATGCCGAGTGCCATGCACAGCAGTCCGTTACCGATTTCAGGCATCATGATGACTTGCTCTCCGGGCGACGATGGTGCTCCTGCATCGCTTTTTTCACTTCCGGCGGGGTGTAGTTTTCATCATGCTTAGCGAGTACTTCTTTCGCCAGCAGATGATTTTCCTCGCCCAGTTCCCCCTGCACCACCACGCCCTGCCCTTCGCGGAACAGATCCGGCAGAATGCCTTCATAACTGACGTCCACCGAGCCTTCAGCGTCGTAGATGCTGAAATTAACCTTCAGTGAATTTGGGTCGCGTCTGACGCTGCCGGGCATCACCATTCCACCAACGCGCAGGCGCTGGCCCACCACCGGTCGTTGCTGTGTTTCACGCTGGCCATAAAGGATTTCACCCGGCGTATAAAACAGGTCGATGCTAGAGCGCAGCGCGTAGAGCACCAGCGTAATGGTCAGCGTTAACCCCGCCAGTACCGCGAGGGCCACCCACAGACGGTTGCTAAGCCGAATATTCATACCGCCTTCCGCGCCGCGCGCATGCGGGCTTCGCGGGCTTGCTGTTGCGCCACGCTGCGTAAAATCGAACGATGTTGTCTCGCCGTGTGTAGAACCAGCACCGCCAGCGGGATAACCGTCATCGCTACCGCCAGCCAGATGTAAAAGGCATAACCGCCCATGGCGAAGAAATCACCCCAGGTTGCAAATGCATTGCTCATCGGCGGCCTCTTTTTAAAATCAGCTCACTCACCCACGGGCGACGTTCTTCCATTAACAAAATCAGGTTGCACATGCGCATAAGCGCCAGCGAAATAAACAGCAGCAGGTAGCCGATAATCGCCAGGCGCAGCGGCGTACGCATCGCCGGGTCAATGCTTTGCTGCATGTTGGTTGATCCCTGATGCAGAGTGTTCCACCACTCCACCGAGTAGTGAATAATCGGCAGGTTAACCACACCTATCAGTACCAGAATGCCCACCGCACGCCCGGCCAGACGTCGATCGTCAAAGCCGTGCCACAGGGCAATCACGCCGACGTAAAGAAACAGCAGCACCAGTTCAGAAGTCAGCCTGGCGTCCCACACCCACCAGGTACCCCACATCGGTTTCCCCCACGCAGAACCGGTCGCCAGCGCAATAAAGGTAAACACCGCGCCAACCGGTGCCATCGCCACCAGTGCCAGGTTGGCCATTTTCATCTGCCAGACCAGGCCTATAAACGCCGCAATTGCCATCAGGGCATAAATCCCCATCGACCACATCGCAGCCGGTACGTGCAGATAGATAATGCGGTAGCTATCTCCCTGCTGGTAATCCGCAGGCGCAAAGCCGAATCCCCAGCTCCATCCCACTGTCAGCAACAGCGCACTGGCAATGCCCAGCCACGGGACCAGCCTGCCGCAGAGCAGATAAAGCTGCGAGGGATTCGCAAGCTGATAGAGTGTTTTCCACATAATTGAGTCACCAGAGCAGATAATAATGAGTGTGTTGATAAAACCTTTGCCGGATGGCGGTGCAAACGCCTTATCCGGCCTGCAAGCTGATACGTAGCGCAGCCGCCGTCGCAAAGGGGCTCAACGTTGCGCTGCCCGCCAGCAACGCGCCCAGAATCGCCATGTAATCCTTAACAGGCAGATGCATAGCAGCCGCCTCCATCGCGGCGGTCGCAAAAATCAGTATCGGAATGGTCAGCGGCAGCACCAGCACGCTCAGCAGCACACCACCGCGCTTTAGCCCGACGGTCAACCCAACGCCCGGCGCGCCGAGAAAGCTCAGCGTCGGCGTTCCCAGCAGCAGAGTCAGTGCCATGATTTGCCAGCCGTAAACGTCCATTCCTAACAGCAGCGCCACCAGTGGTGAGAGGATAAGCAGCGGCAGGCCGGTCACCACCCAGTGGGCCATTACCTTCGCCAGCACCACCGCTGATAACGGCAGCGGCAGCAGCATCAGTTGTTCGAGGCTCCCGTCCTGTAAATCGTCGCGAAACAGGCGCTCCAGCGCCAGCAGCGAGGAAAGCAGCGCGGCGACCCAGATAATTCCGGGGGCGATGCGTGCCAAAAGCTGCGGCTCAGAGCCAACACTCAGTGGGAACAACGTAATAACAATCAGGAAAAACCACAGCGGATTGGCGATTTCCGCACGATGGAGAAACGCCACCCGCAGCTCAAGACGAAAAATCCGCCACATCATCACCCGGCCTCCTCGCCGCTCAGCGCAATGAGGCGAATCTTATCGGTCGCCATGTTTATGGGCTGATGGGTGGTGAGAATGACAATGCCGCCCTGCTCGGTGTACTGCGCCATCCGTTGCGTCAGGCGTTCCACGCCGTTCACATCAATGGCGGTAAAAGGTTCGTCGAGGATCCAGAGCATAGCGCGCGTCAGCCAGAGTCGTGCCAGGGCAACCCGGCGCTGCTGCCCGGCGGAGAGTTGATTAACGGGAATATCTTCGTATCCACCAAGACCCGCCTGAGCCAGCGCATTCATACATTGAGTTGCGTTACCGTCATGATGGAAAAAACGCAGGTTCTCTAGCGCCGAAAGCCGGCTTTTAATCCCTGGCTGATGGCCAATCCACAGCAGGTTTTGTTGATAGCTGTCGCGCACACGATGCAGCGGCTGCGCCTGCCAGTACACTCCCCCGACGTCAGGGCGAGCCAGTCCGCTGAGCAACCGTAGCAGAGTCGTTTTCCCCACGCCGTTGCCCCCGGTAATTTGTATCCACTCCCCCGCTTTCACCTGGAACGATAAATCGCTAAACAAGATTCGTTCATCTCGCTCGCAGCGGAGCTTTCTGGCTTCAAGCATATTACCCACTCTCTCTCGCTTATTTCGGCGAACGTCTCTTCATTCGTCGTAAAACCCATAGCAATCCCAGCATCACGGTGAGGTAGCCCATGACGTAAATTCCCTGCTGTTTTCGCGCCCTGAGATCCGGATCCGCAGCCCATGCCAGAAAAGCGGTGACATCCCGAGCATACTGCTCTTCTGTTTCGGCTATCTGCGACGCCGTTTGCCAATGAATTTCGCCATCCGTAAGCGGCTTTGGCATATTAATTACGCCACCAGGAAAGTAGCGATTAGCCTTCATTTCAGGATCGTCGGGCCGGTAACCGGTTAATAGTGCGAAGACATAATCCGCCCCCTGATCCGTGTAGGGTAAAAAGGCATCAAACAGGAATTGTGGGAATCCGCGATCGTATGATCGGGCGCGGACGATATAGCTCAGGTCAGCGGGTTCCGTACCATTGTTAAGGTATCGCGCTTCCTGAACGTTAAGATATGGCGATGTAAAACTGTCATTTAGCGTACCGTCCCGCTCGCCAACCTGGCCGTCATCCTGTATATCAGGAAACTGATAGCCGCTGGCGATACTTTTTGCTTCTTCGAGCGTGAGTTCCGGGCCGCCGGGTCTGGTCAGGGTGCGAAAAGTGAGGTACTTCATACCGTGACAGGCGCGACACTTCTCTTCATAAACCTGCATGCCGCGCCGAAGCTGATCTTTATCATACTGGCCCGTGATGCCGCTAAAGCTCCAGTCCTGCCGCACAGGCGTGGGTTCTTTCGCCCAAGCAAAACCCAGCCCTAAAAGTGACAGACACAGAACGCTGAATTTCAATAATCGCGTCATCATCAGTCCTGTTTTTCCAGAAAACGGCGGCAGGGCAGCACGATTAAAAACCAGGCAAACCAGATCAGCGTTGAAAGCTGCGACGCCGCGCGGATCCAGCCCTCTTGATTGCGGAAACCGTCAATAAGGTCAGGTCCCACCAGCGCTTTTGTTCCCAGCCAACCTAAAAAGCAGGCATTGATAACCCACAGCCAAAATCCGCACTTAACCAGCTTGCTGTAATGGCGAAAACGGGCCCGAGAGGAATCCAGCCAGGGCAAGAAATAGAAAATCAATACCGAGCCGCACATCGCGACTAACCCGGCGAATTCATTCGGAAAACATCGAAGCATCGAGAAAAAAGGAAGAAAGTACCATTCAGGAGCCACAATCGCTGGCGTAACCGTTGGATCAGCTGGGATAAAGTTATCTGCGCTGCTCATGTAGTGCGGCGCGAAGAATAAAAACCAGGCGAAGAGCATCAAAAACAGGGTGATTTTGATGGCATCAAGATCGGTGATTTTATAATCAAACAAAAGCTTTCTGGACTCTTTCTCACTAAAGGTCTTCTTCATCGCCTGCGCAAAAGCAGACTGGACACTACGAACGTGGAAAATCGTCACGACAACAATTGCGAAGGGAAGCATAAAGTGCAGAACAAAAAAACGGCCAAGCATCGGGGTACCAGGCGTATAGCCGCCGACCAGAAACGCATACAACGTATCGCCCACCAGCGGGATGGCCTGTGCAAAACGGGTAATGACGGTTGCCGCCCAGTAGCTTTTTTGCCCCCAGATGAGGCTATAGCCAAGAAGTGCGGTAATCATCAGCAAGACGTATAGCGTTACGCTAATCATCCACATTGCAACCCACGGCTTGCGATATACGTTGTAGTACATGCCGCGAAAAATATGTAGATAGCAGGCGAAGAAAAAAAGCGATGCGCCAGTGGCGTGCAGATTACGCAGCAGTTCTCCGTGGCTTACCGCGCGCATAATATGCATGATGGAATCAAATGCCAGCTCAGCCGTCGGCACGTAAAACATCGCCAGTACGATACCGGTAATGATTTGCACGCCGAGCATGACCAACAGAATAGCGCCGATAGCAAATACCCAGAGTCCGGCAACCGATCGGGGAAAAGGGATACGCCAACGGAGCGAATAAGCGCGCGCAGTCGTCATCTCAGACTTCCTTAGCGCCGATGCGCACGGTCAGACCATCGGGATGAAAAGTAAAGTCGGGAACGGCCAGATTCGCGGTCGCCGGTCCGCGGGTAACGCGTCCGGAGGCATCGAATTCAGACCCGTGGCACGGACAAACCCAGCCCTGCCCGCCAGTTCTGGCGTTTGGCACGCACCCGGCATGAGGGCAATATCCCTGAACAACCAGCCATTGGGGATAATCGGCATTAACCCTTTCGTTGTCTGCCTGTGGGTCAATGAGTTTATGGCTTTCGACATCCCGGGCGGCAGCTATCTCATCTGCAGTCCGATGGTGAATAAGAATGAGCTTGCCTTGCCAGACACGCCTAACGGTTTGACCGACAGCCACACCAGCAAGGGAGACATCGATCGGTTCATTTTCTCCGGCCATCTTTTCATCCGGTCCCAGAGCGGATACCAGCGGCCAGACGGCAGCGGCAACGCCTGCAGCGCCAACGAATTTTGTCAGCCTGCACAAGCAGTCGCGGCGCTGTTCCTGAATTTCATCACTGGTATGTTTGTTATCCGCCACAGCGCAATTCTCCCTGAGTGTCGCGAGCTACTGCTTGTCGATACGTGAGTAAATATCCTGGAAGCGTTTATCGGCAATTCCCGGTGCTTTAAACGCGCGATAGCTATCCGGCAGAGTGACATCACCAACCTTAATCAACATCACCATGCCCTGCGCGTAGTGTGGCGTGCATTTGACGCCGTAAAATCCGGCATTGTCATATTTCACTTCGATCTCTTCATCGATTTTGCCCATAAACCCCGGATAATCCGCCGGAGACAGTTCCGGGATGGAGGCCGCGTTATGGCTTTTATGCTTACGGATAAACTTCACCGTATCACCAGGTTGGATCTCCAGATAATCCGGCTCATAGATCATTGGCCCTGCCGTCCCGCGATTTTTCATTAACACTTCATGAGTTTGTGCGAAGACTGAAGAAGTGAAGGCCAGTAAACATAAAACTTTCAGACTCTGTTTGAGGTATTTCATCGATTCTTCCTTAGAATTCATCAGGTCTCTGATAACGAATAAAGCAGCTTGTACCGCCAGGTTCGCGTTCAACAATGGCGTCAATACCAAACCAGGTGCTGAGGTGTTCCCGGGTAAAAATGGTGCCCGGTGCGCCCTGCATCACCATGCGTCCAGACTTCATCACGATGATGCGATCGCAAAACATCGCGGCATGATTGAGGTCGTGCAGGGCGGCAATCACCGTGAGCTTTTCACGTTTAACCAGGCTAAGCAGGCCAATCTGATGTTGAATGTCGAGGTGGTTGGTAGGTTCATCCATTAGCAACAACTGCGGCTGCTGTGCCAGCGCTCGGGCGATATGCAGGCGCTGCTTTTCTCCACCGGAGAAGGTATGCCAACAGCGATGCTGTAATGCATGAAGATCAACTTTCTCCAGCATGGTCTGCACGATGTCATCATCATTCGCAGACCAAGGTGACAGCAGGCTAAGCCAGGGGGTCCGTCCCAGCGAAACGGCCTGCAAAGCGGTAATACGTTCACCTGTCTCAGCCTGTTGTTCGACCAGCGCCACCTGCTGTGCAAGGTGGCGACGTGAGTAATGGTGGAGTGCTTTTTGCTGTAGCGTGATGCGTCCAGACGTGGGTTTCAACAAACCTGCTAACAACGAAATGAGTGATGTTTTACCCGATCCGTTAGGGCCAATAATCCCGACAAACTCGCCGGGAGCCACCCTGAGCGAGACATCATCAACGATCGCTTTGCCTTTTACCTTCCAGCGCAGGTTACACGCCTCGATAACGACTTCAGCCGAGGCTAAAGGAGACAGTACAGAATTGACGGTCATTTGGCCTTATTTCCTCTGATCAGGATGATTGAAAACGCGGGCGCACCGACCAGAGCCGTGATCACACCTATAGGTAATACCTGTCCGGGTAGTAATGTGCGGGAGATAACATCGGCAATGATGAGAAAAATTGCCCCAATCAGTGCGCTAACTGGCAACAGGCGATGGTGTTGGTTACCAACCAACATACGGGCAGCGTGGGGGATAACCAGACCAACAAAGCCAATGGCTCCGACGATGGAGACCATAATCGCCGTCATACCGGTGACAGCGGCGATAAGTACCGCACGGGTGCGTTTGACAGGAATTCCCAGCGATGCCGCAGACTCAGCGCCAAAGGAAAAAGCATCTAGATGGCGGGCATAACAGAAGCACAGTGCGACACCGACCAGGGCAGTAGGAATGGCTAAGACAACATCGGACCAGCGCACGCCGCTCAGGTTACCCAACAGCCAGAACATAATACCGCGCGCCTGCTCGGCGTTTGCTGAGCGGGTAATGATCAGAGAAGTAATGGCGTTGAATAGCTGCGAACTGGCGATCCCGGCAAGAATGATTTGGGTTGTAATGCCACCACCTTGCCTGCCGCCTGCAGCCATCGCCAGCAAAGCGACGAACAGAAATGCCGCCAGCGCACCAATGAAAGCGCCAAATGACATACTGATGATCCCGGCCCCCAGACCGGTGAGCGCAACCAGTACTGCACCGGTAGAAGCCCCGGCGGAAATGCCCAGCAGATAGGGCTCAGCAAGCGCATTACGCAGTATCGACTGTAGCACTACCCCGGACACCGCGAGGCACGCGCCGCAGCAGGCAGAAACCAGGGCTCGCGTCAGGCGATAGTTCCAGATGATCCCGGCATCCAGCGCATCGACTGGATAGTCAGTATCAAGCAGACGATTTGCCAGCGTACTGAGTACATGCTGCCAGGGGATAAGCGTTTCGCCAATGGAGATCCCCGCCAGCAGTACGCAGCACATTAGCACACTGACCCAAAGGGCATGTCCACCGACTCTTACCGCAAGCTGACCAACAGCACGACGCATCCTGCGAGAATCACTCATGATTATATCTGCGTTCCTGAGTAACGGAGATGCGCTATGCCGGGCCAGAACATAGCGCAAAACGTAGATTAATGAGAGGCCTGCGGATGCGCTAAGCCATATTCAACCAGGGCATCAGCCAGTTTTTCTAGCCCATCAATAGTTCTGATGCCGGCGTTCATTGTTTGTACGTCAATGACAGGCAGATGATTTTCCTTCACCGCAGGAAGTAGTTTGGCGACTGGGTCGGACTTGAGGTAATCCATCTTGACCTGCCAGTCATCGGCCGGGAAGCGGCGACGGCTCATCTCACCGAGTACAATGACCGAAGGATTGGCTTTGGCAATAGTCTCCCAACCTACCGTTGGCCACTCTTCGGCTGAATCAATAACGTTTTTCACGCCCAGCTTCTGAGCAATCCATGCGGCTGGACCAAACTTCCCTGCCACGTAAGGATCAAGCTGCAGGTCGGCGCTGGAGAACCAGAATACTGCTGAGACATTTTTATCCATGCCGGAAATTTTATTTATCGCTGCCACTTCACGCGCTTTAAGACTGGCAATCAGCGCATCGCCTTTATCCTGAACGTCGAAGATTTTTGCCAGATCAGCGACTTCCTGATACACCATGGCAATATCAAACATGCCTTTACGGACGCCATCACCGCCATCTTCGTTATCTTTCGCACAGTCTGCTGGCGCGGTGTAGACCGGAACCTTCAGTTCACTAAACTGCTCGTAAGAGGCAACCGTACCCGCAGGGCCGATTTGCCACTCAAACTGGCTGGCAACCAGCTCCGGTTTTTTAGCAATAATCCCTTCGAAGCTGGGAATATTTTGCGCAATGACGTCCACTTTCTCGTTTGCCGCTTTATACGCATCAGGTACCGGGCCAAACCACAGCGAAGTACCCACAACGCGATCGGCAAGCCCGAGTGAATAGAGAATTTCAGTGCTGTTCTGACCCACCGTCGCCACACGTTTAGGGGCCTGATTGAAGGTGATGTCGCGGCCGCAGTTTTTAATCGTTAAGGGATATTCAGTTTTTGCCGCACTGGCGACACTGGAGTTGAGTAGTAGAGTTGCGCCTGCAATAATCAGAAGCGTTTTTTTAGAAGTGAAAGAAGTAAAATTAGCGTGCATTATCATCGTCCCGTTGATGCCAGATCTGAAGGTCTGGTCATGGCTTATTTCGTTCCATATATCGGGAGGAGACATGAAGATAGATGACATTGAATCGTGAAATTTAAGAATAAAGATATGCAAAAAATGCAAATAAGCCTTACTTAGCCAAAATCTTATTCATAAATACACTACTGCCTGCGTCAAATAATTCATCCCATGGACCATCCCGTCCACTCAATGGTATACAACATTGTTGACAGCAGGTCTCCTGACTCACGGTAATCAGAATATCAGCCTTCCCATAAAGACAAGCTTTACAGTGACCTGCGGTTAATTAACCGCACAAGGATATTCAGCATCCGCCTACAGTTGCGGGGGCAGTTATGGCATTGAATTTAACAATTCGCACCATATTCCTATTCAAATACAAAAATGTAATGAAATGCTGTCGACAGCGACTCTAGCGGCAATTGTTAACAAGGTCAACTGTATGACGAAATGATTAAAACATCATACAAATATAAAAACAACAATAAAATACAATCAGTTACAACCCAATCACTTGCCAGAAAGTTATGCCTGGAAATAATAATAAAAAGCTAAATGAGAATTAATTGACACTGATCAAACTATATACGCGGTTTGGCTATCTCAAATTAAACATATTGATCACTATCAATAATGCGGCCTATTAGCGTTGGGTTCATTTATTAATGTGATCTCTCCATATGAACCAACTGCCATTTATCTTGCATATCCATCACAACGCTAAAATGATTACGCAACCAGAAATGATAGCCTCCAGGCAAAAAATGATGCGTGTGAAGATATAAGGTTTTATATTGCTGCCGCCGACAGAATTCCTCAGCAAAAGCGATCAACTGACTACCGATGCCCTGTCTGCGATAGCGCTTATCCACATAACAGCGGCAAATTTCTGCGGTTTCAGACAAATTATAACGCCCGCGCAACTCAGCGAGCCTGTCATCATATTGACATACTGCCAGTGTAGCGATTAACTCCTGTTTTTCATCCCATGCGCAAAGCAGCAAATTTCTTTCCTGCGAAATATACTGCTGTTCGAGATTAAAAATGTCCTCATCGGCAGAAGGTATTGATCTACCAGCGTTGAAGAACAGATTGAGGTGCTGAACAAGGAACGACTGAACTGCGGGAATATCAGCGTGAGTCATTTCACGAAGCGTAAATGGAAACATAGTATGGCTGGCTCAAACTAGACAAGGAAAAAGAATAATAACAATTCAGGCAGGGAAAACCACTAGCGTCAAAAACAATAAAAAGGGCAGAGAAGACTCTGCCCTTAATGAAGGTATTACAAGGTCTATCAGGCGGCGTTTTCTTCCACCTGAACTTCAGGACGTTTCAGCACCGCGTAGGAGAGACCAGCGACCAGCGTACCGACAACAATCGCCATCAGGTAACCGAGAACCGGCGTAATCGCACCAGGAATCAGCAGAACAAACAGACCGCCGTGCGGTGCCATCAATTTGGCGCCAACCCACATGGACATCGCACCGGTCACCGCACCGCCAACGATACAGCAAGGCAGGACGCGCATCGGGTCACGAGCAGCGAACGGAATCGCCCCTTCAGTGATAAAGCACAGACCGAGGACCAGCGCGGCTTTGCCACCTTCTTGCTGCGCTTTGTCGAACTTTTTACGCGCAACCAGCGTTGCCAGACCCAGCGCCAGCGGTGGAACCATACCCGCCGCCATAATCGCCGCCATCGGCGCATAGGTTTGGGTACTCAGCAGGCCAACACCAAACGCATAGGCTGCTTTGTTTACCGGACCGCCCATATCGGTACACATCATACCGCCGAGGATCGCGCCGAGCAGAACCGCATTCGCCGTACCCATGGTTTGCAGCCAGTGGGTCAGACCTTCGAGGATCCCGGCAACAGGTTTACCAATCAGGTAAATCATCGCCAGACCGACGATCAGGCTGGAAACCAGCGGAATGATCAGAATCGGTTTCAGCGCTTCCATACTCTGTGGCAATTTCAGCTTCGTACTAATCGCTTTAGCCACATAACCTGCAAGGAAACCAGCGATAATACCGCCGATAAACCCAGACCCGGTGCTTACTGCCAGCATACCGCCGATAAGACCAGGGGTTAGGCCCGGACGGTCAGCAATAGAGAAGGCAATGAAGCCCGCCAGCACCGGAACCATCAGCGCAAAGGCTGAGCCACCGCCGATTTGCATCAGCGCCGCAGCCAGAGTATCCGGGACTTCAAAAGCTTTAATACCAAAGGCAAAGGAGAGTGCAATACACAGGCCCCCCGCGACAACCATTGGCAGCATGTATGAAACACCGGTCAGCAGGTGACGGTATGCCCCCGCAGACTCTTTTTTCCCCTCCGTTGCCGCCTGGGATTTACCCGAAGGCTGGTACGGTTTCGCCTCAACGACAGCTTTATCCAGCTCCTGAGCGGTTTTCTTCAGCGCCAGGCCGGTGGTGGTGCGATACATCGGCTTACCAGCAAATTTCGCCAGATCGACTTCGATATCAGCAGCAACGACCACCAGATCCGCTTGTTCCACCTCTTCCGGGGTGATCGCGTTGCCCGCGCCCACGGAGCCACGAGTTTCAACTTTCACCCACCAGCCACGTTTTTTGGCTTCGGTTTCAATCGCTTCCGCCGCCATAAACGTATGCGCTACGCCAGTCGGACAAGCGGTTACCGCCACAATGCGTTTCGGGCCGTTGGTCGCAGCCGGTAAAGCAACCGCCGCCGGAGCGGTGTAAGGCGTCGCGTGGCTTTTGGCTTCACTAAGGAACAGCTCCGGGTGAGCCACGGCGCGGTTAATGTCGCCGAGATAAACCTTCTTGCCGTTCAGCGCGCTGTCAGCTGGCAGCGCTGCGCCCAGCACGATCGCCAGTTCAGCGTCGTTCGGGTTATCAATCAGTTCGAGTTGCGCTTTTTGCGCCGCAGTGCTCAACAGGGTCTTCGCCATATAGGCGCGAGCCTGTCCAAGCCCGGCATCAATAATCAGCAGCGTTTTCATTATGCCTCTCCTGCTGTTAATTAAAGGGTTGTAAGTCGACGCGCGCCATCATTGCGGCCAACTGGGTACGATCGGTAATACCGACATTGCTTTGACTCACCGCCAGCGCGGCAACCGCCGTCGCCAGACGCAGCGTATGCTCGCTGGACTCGCGCATTAGCAGACCGTAAATCAGACCGCCAACCATAGAGTCCCCCGCACCAACGGTGCTAATCACTTCTACTGAAGGCGGCTTAGCAATCCACTCTCCGGATGCGTTAACCCACAGAGCGCCTTCTTCGCCAAGGGAGATAACCACGTGGGCAATCCCCTGTTCACGCAGCGCGTGGGCGGCTTCAATCACATCTTTCATTTCAGGCAGCTTACGACCCGCCCAGATTTCCAGCTCGCGACGGTTAGGTTTCACCAACCATGGAGCCGCTTTCAGGCCAGCAACCAGTGCTTCGCGGCTGCTGTCAAAAATGATGCACGGGCACTGACTGCGCAGACGGGTCATCCAGTCGGTAAACGCTTCCGGGCTCACGCCGGACGGCAAACTACCGCTCACGCAAACCATATCGAACTGACCCAACCAGCTCAGGGAATCATTAACAAAACGTTCCCAGTCGCCTGGGGTCACTTCAAAGCCAGAGAAGTTGAAATCGGTCACTTCACTGTCTTTTTCCGTCAGTTTGACGTTGATACGAGTACGGCCCTGAACAACCTGAAAACGGTTCGCAATGCCCAGTTCACTGAACAGCTGCTGAAATCCATCCTGGTTGTCTTTACCGAGGAAACCACCCACGGTGACGTCGATGCCGAGATCTTTCAGCACTTTTGCAACGTTGATCCCTTTCCCGGCAGCATGTAAGCCAGTGGTACGCACGAGGTTAACCTCACCGCGTTCAATTTCCGGGGTAAACCCCACCAGGTCATAGGCCGGGTTTAAAGTAATCGTTGCGACACGTCTGCTCATTTATGCGCCCTCCCCAAGGCCTGCGGCGATAGCTTCGCCAATCGCATCCAGCGCCTGTTGCGCATCCTCACCTTGCGCGGTAAAGCGCAGACGGTGACCTTTCTTCACACCCAGCGCCACGACTTTCATCAGGCTGCGGCCATTGGCCGGTTTACCCGAACCATCAAGGTTGGTGACGGTAATGTCGCTGGAGAATTGTTTAATGGTATTAACCAGCATAGTGCCTGGACGCGCGTGCAGCCCGTGCTCATTGCGGATCACATATTCAGCGCTCAGCACGTCCTCAGCGATGGCATCATCGCTGGTCAGCAACGCCAGCAGCGTAGCGCCATCAGCTTTCAGCAAACGGTCAGCTTTTTTGTCGAGCAGTAAATTGGTCAGGCGATTAAGTACCGCTGTCGGCTGGTCATCAGCCATCGCTACGGTAATCAGCAGGGAAACCGGCTGCTCATCGCGGATAAAAGTGGTTGCTGCACGGCTGATCGCAACGGCGCTGCGCAGGTTACCTTCAGTGCTGTCGTTCAGCCAGATGCCCTGACCGAGGTTCAGCGGTTGTTCATTAATCGTTTTGCTGACAAAGGAAGCATCAACAGCACCAGCTTCTTTCAATCGCGCGGCGTTCAGCGCCTGCAGAGTCAGCAGATCGCTGGCGACAACGTCCAGGCTCAGCGTGTCATTGTCCAGCTTCAGTACTTCACTCTGTTTTTCCCCCATCAGCAGAGCACGCAGTTCTTCAGCAGTGGTCGCAGATTTAAGCTGCTCAGCAACGGAATCATCGCTCAGTACATGGGTCAGTTGACGCAGCAGCCCCAGATGTTCATCCGAGCTGGCGGCGATACCGATGGCAACGTAAGCGGTCTGCCCTTCGCCCCAGGTCACGCCCTGCGGGAACTGATAAACCTGAACGCCGGTTTTCAGCACCTGGTCGCGGGTGTCGGTAGTGCCGTGCGGAATGGCAATGCCGTTACCCAGGAAAGTGGAGGTTTGCTGCTCGCGAGCCAGCATCCCGTTAATATAGCCATCCGCCACGTTGCCCGCACTGACCAGCGCGGAAGCAACCTGACGAATTGCCTCTTCTTTATTACCGGCCTGCTGACCGGGATGAATATCCTGCACAGATAACTGGAACATGGTTCTCCTCTCCTGCTGAATTGAATCGTTTCAGCTACTTTGAGAAAAAATGCGTCATCTACCTGCTGGAGAATCTCCCGATGACGCTGAAACGTTTCAAGGAGTCTGTACCTTTATTAGTCATCGCGCAAGAAAACTTAGCAACCTGATAACAGAAGTTAGAGATACTGCACACTTTTGCTGAAGTGCAGGTGACGAATACCTTTCTGGTTCAGCTTTTTGCTGAAGTTGAAAATTTGAAACGTCTTTTTGATTTATTCGTGCCATGCCACTGTTCATTTTCTGACTGGCGGCGTAAACTCCGCGATTCCTGAAACCACAGAACATCGACATGCAAAACAGTAGCGCCGCCTTCCCACGACGCGGGTTTGATTTAACCTCCTCCGCCTTCCTGATCGTCGCCTTCCTGACGGGCATTGCCGGGGCGCTGCAAACGCCTACCCTGAGCCTGTTTTTAACTAACGAAGTACATGTGCGACCGGCGATGGTCGGTTTCTTTTTTACTGGTAGCGCGGTGATCGGCATTCTGGTGAGCCAGTTTCTTGCCGGACGTTCGGATCGCAAAGGCGACCGCAAACAGCTGATCGTCTTTTGCTGTCTGATGGGCGTGCTGGCCTGCGCGCTATTCGCCTGGAACCGTAACTACTTTATTTTGCTGTTTGTCGGCGTGTTTCTAAGCAGCTTTGGTTCCACAGCGAACCCGCAAATGTTCGCTCTCGCCCGCGAACATGCGGACAAAACGGGCCGCGAGGCGGTCATGTTTAGCTCAATTCTGCGCGCACAGGTTTCGCTGGCGTGGGTTATCGGGCCACCGTTGGCTTATGCGTTAGCGATGGGATTTGGCTTTACGGTGATGTATCTCAGCGCGGCGATTGCCTTCGTGGTCTGCGGCGCGATGGTCTGGTTTTTCCTTCCCAGCATGCGTAAAGAGCCGAAAGCTGCTACAGGCCATCTTCAAGCACCGCGAACCAACCGTCGTGATGCGCTGCTGCTGTTTATCATCTGTACGCTAATGTGGGGAATCAATAGCCTGTACATCATTAATATGCCGCTGTTCATTATTAATGAGCTGCATTTACCCGAGAAACTGGCTGGATTAATGATGGGGACCGCCGCCGGGCTGGAAATCCCGACCATGCTGATTGCAGGCTACTACGCCAAACGTTTCGGCAAGCGTTTCCTGATGCAGATCTCTGCGGTTGCCGGAGTGCTGTTTTATGTCGGCATGCTAACCGTACACACTCCTGTGCTGCTGCTGGCCCTGCAGGTGCTGAATGCTATTTTTATCGGCATTCTGGCCGGTATCGGTATGCTCTATTTTCAGGACCTGATGCCAGGCCAGGCCGGGGCGGCCACGACCCTCTATACCAATACCATTCGCGTCGGCTGGATTATTGCCGGTTCGCTGGCGGGTGTTGTTGCAGAAGTCTGGAGCTATCACGCTGTATTCTGGATTGCGCTAGTCATGGGCATAGCTACCCAGGCCTGCCTGTGGCGTATTAAAGACGTGTAAAGCAGCGGTGTGCCGCATCAGCGGCACACCAGAGTATTACGCCAGGCCAATAAAAAACCCGGCAATTGTTGCGCTCATTAAGTTTGACAGCGTTGCCGCAGCCAGCGCCCTCATCCCCAGTTGGGCAATTTCAGACGCGCGCTGGGGTGCAATTGCCGAGAATGCGCCAACCACCACACCAATTGAGCCAAAGTTAGCAAAGCCACACAGCGCAAACGAGATAATGGCGATAGTTTTCACATCCAGCGATCCCGGCGTTTGCAGGAACGGCGAGAAGTTGAGGTAGGCCACGAACTCATTAATCGCCAGCTTCTGGCCAATCAGGCTGCCTGCCAGCGTCGCATCACTCCAGTCAACGCCCATTAACCATGCCAGCGGTGCAAGGACATAACCGAAAATCCCCTCCAGAGTCGCGTGACCAAAACCGAACCAACCGCCGATACCGCCAATCACACCGTTGATCAGAGCGATAATTGCCACAAACGCCATCACTACCGTCGCCACGCCCACGGCAATTTTCACCCCAGCCATCGCGCCGCTAGCCGCGGCTTCAATAAAACTTTTCGGCGGAGTTTCGGTGAATGAGAGGTTTTCGAAAGTCACCTGCGATGCTTCAGTCGCCGGGCTAAGAAGGCGGGCAAACAGAATACCGCCGGGAATCGCCATCAACGATGCCGCTAACAGATAATCAATCGGCACGCCCAGCCCGGCATAACCGATCATCGTCGACCCGGCGATAGAAGCCATCCCGCTGCAAATCGCGGTAAATAGCTCATTACGATTTAGCTTGTTAATAAAGGGCTTAACGATCGCCGGGATCTCATTTTGCCCAAGGAAAATGGTGGTCACGGCAACAAACGATTCAATCTTGCTAATATTCAGCGCTTTCTGGAAAATTCCGCCAAGAATTCGGATCAGTATTCCCATTACGCCGATATAATAAAGCAGACTAACCAGCGCGGTGATAAAAATAATGGCAGGCAATACCCGAAAAGCGAAAATAAAACCAGAGCCATCGAATAAGAGGTCCATTTTCGGCCCGACCAGCGAACCAAAAATAAATGCGCTACCGGCATCGCTGTAGGTCATCACTTTATGTACGCCGAAAGCCGCCTGCTCTGCCAACCATTTTCCTGGCGGAAAATAGAGCATAACGCCACCAATGGCAATTTGCAGTACCAGCGCCGCGCCAACCGTGCGCAGACTAATTCTTTTTTTATTTACTGACAGCAGAAAAGCGATTGCCAGTAATACCACCATACCCAAAACACTTCTCATTATATCCATAATGATTATCTCTTGATGCCAGCAAACCCGGCATTACGCCAGGTTTTGGTATGTCTGATATTGTTGCGGGCGACCGCTTACTGCCCGCCTGTTTCTATACCCAATGGATTTCAAGTTGCTTCGAGGCGGCAAGAGAGAGAAGCCCCAGGAGCTTACTCAAGTAAGTGACTGGGGTGAACGAACGTAGCCAACAAAGAAGCCGCTTGAAAGACAACGGGTATATCGGGCGATAAAAGATATTCCACACGCCTGGTACAAAGTTAATTAGCGATACATCCGTACACACTCTTCAACTAAGCCCCAAAACCAGTTGGTATCAATAGTGATGCCCACTTTGGTATTCGGCGCTTTACCGAGCACGCCCAGTTCGTCGCAGACCGTACGGCCATAGCAGGGGCCGCTGTTAACATCCACCTCAACGTACATGTCTTGTGTTTTGATGCCCTGAAGATTAATCAGATAGCCAATGCAGGTGGCATCATGCACCGGACCACCCGCTAAGCCGTAGTTTTCAAACTGCGTTTTGAGGGTGAAATTCATGATATCGCTAAACAACTGTCCCGCCGGACCGCCGGCTTTTTCCATGCGTGCAATAACGTCAGCGGTGCAGACCGTCTGATTAGTCAAATCCAGGCCCATCATGACCAGAGGGACACCCGAGGTGAATACCACGCGAGCGGCTTCAGGGTCGGCATAAATATTAAACTCTGCCGATGGCGTAAAGTTTCCGGTACCATAAGCACCGCCCATTAATACAATCTCGCGAATTTTCGGCAGGATTTCTGGCTGCATTCGCATGGCGACGGCTATATTGGTTAGTGGGCCAACGGGGACCAGCGTGATGTCACCCTCACTGGCCATGAGCGTGTCAATAATATATTTAACTGCATGCGTACTTTCTGCTTTACGTGTCAATGGAGAGAACACCGGGCCATCAAGTCCGGTTTCACCATGAATATTATCAGCGACAATTTGCTGACGCATAATGGGCTGCGGCATTCCCGCATAAACGGGTACATTGATATCTAAATGTTGGCAGACGTTTAATCCATTGACCAGCGTTTTATCCAGCGTTTGGTTACCCGCAACAATCGTTATTCCTAATAAATCAATTGCCGGATGTCTGGCCGCCATCATTATCGCAATAGCATCATCGTGACCTGGATCGCAATCGAGTATAATTTTTCTTTTTTCCATTTTTATTTCCTCTTTTCGCTTTTAAAGCATATTTATGTTATTACAGCAGGGTTAAGTAGGTAGCTTTTGCAGCATACCAGGCAAAAACTGATACTGAATATGAGAAATCTCATACAGGGAAGCGACCGTGAAAGAAATCCAAAATGAAAATCTCAAACAGCAATTGATAAGCGACTCGGGGTACCTGGAAAAATTTTCCGTCGATGTTGTGCGGGATACACGATTGTTCCACGTTGTGGCAGGGGATTATATTGTCAAAGAGGGGGCTCAACCCGCGCACCTTTTTTACCTCGCACGCGGCCGGGCTAAGCTTTACACCACATCAGCTAATGGTCGGGTCTCGCTGATCGACTTCTTTGGCGCACCCTGCTTTATCGGCGAGATAGAACTCATTGACAAACATCACGATCCGCGTGGCGTTCAGGCCATCGAAGAGTGCTGGTGCCTGGCGCTGCCCATTGCTTCATTCCGCCCGTTGTTGCTGAACGACGTCATTTTCCTGCGTAATCTCTGTATCGCGTTAAGCCAAAAAAACTATCGCAACATCGTGTCACTCACCCAAAATCAATCTTTTCCGCTGGTGAATCGTCTGGCAGCATTTATTTTATTAACTCAGCATTGTGATATTTATCACGAAAAACATACACCGGCGGCGGAATATATGGGAGTGTCGTATCGTCATTTATTATATGTGATCGCACAATTCTGTCAGGAAGGCCTGCTGGTTAAACAGAAATCCGGCTACGCTCTTGGTAATAAGAAGAAACTGATCGCCCTCGCGCGGGAGATGGACCCGGATAATAATTTTGCTGATTTACTCTATTGAGCAGCGTGTGGATTCAAGAAGTGCTCTGTTCAAGATGAAGAAGCCAGGTCATCGCGTCATCGCGATTCGTCGCGCACATCTCCACTTCAGGCTTCAGACTGCCACACACTTTAGGCCTTAACGGCGAGCCAAAAATATTGCACAGGTTGCTGTCTGATAGCTGTATGCACCGGGTGTTTGCGGGCTTGCCCTGCGGCATACCCGGAATGGGGCTGGAGATAGAAGGAGCGATACAGCAAGCTCCGCAGTCGGGGCGGCATTCCATAATCGACTCTTCTGATAACGCTTTTGGCGGCCCAGACTAAACGTTTTACCTGAAGATAGCAAAACACACGAATTCCACTTGCCTGAAAGGCCCGGCGCGAGTAGTTTTACGCGATATTTTTGACCCTTTATGTGACAGGATTACCGCAATGCCAAGAGCGAATGAAATTAAAAAAGGTATGGTGCTGAATTACAACGGCAAACTGCTGATTGTTAAAAACATTGATATTCAGTCACCCAGCGCCCGTGGCGCCGCAACGCTGTACAAAATGCGTTTCTCTGACGTACGTACCGGCCTGAAAGTGGAAGAGCGCTTTAAAGGCGATGATATCGTCGATACCGTGACCCTGACCCGTCGTTTCGTTGACTTCTCCTATATTGATGGCAACGAATACGTCTTTATGGATAAAGAAGACTACACCCCGTATATCTTTACTAAAGAGCAGATTGAAGAAGAACTGCTGTTTATTCCTGAAGGCGGGATGCCGGACATGCAGGTTCTGACCTGGGACGGTCAGCTGCTGGCCCTTGAACTACCGCAGACCGTTGACCTGGAAATCGTCGAAACGGCGCCGGGCATCAAAGGTGCATCCGCGAGCGCCCGTAACAAACCGGCGACCCTGAGCACCGGCCTGGTGGTTCAAGTTCCTGAATACCTGAGCGCAGGCGAGCGCATTCGTATCCATATCGAAGAGAGCCGATATATGGGCCGCGCGGACTAAGTCCTGCTTTTTTGCCAAAATGAAACACAGAGGACAGCGCCAGGCTGTCCTTTTTTATTTGTACCTTATCTGGTATCGCGGATCGCCTGGCTCATATCTACGCCAGGTTGCAATCGTCGCTCTCCTCGCCAAAGTTATTATACCAATAATAAATTATTTGCCGCTGCTCCATGGTCATTGTTTCCACACCTGGCAACAAACTCGGCGTCCTTGATTGATCAAGCTCACACAAAGCGGATAAATTCGGCTCACCAATTTAATTTGTTGTCATATAACTTTACACTACTGAATGTTAATCGTCAGTTAATCAGGTGTATGAATAATGACTACCATTGCTACCGCTACGCTGCCGGAAGGCGTGCAGCTCCCTCAGTACGATCGCAACCAACTGCGTTCGCGTATTGTGCATTTCGGTTTCGGCGCGTTTCATCGCGCGCACCAGGCCCTACTCACCGACAGGGTGCTCAACGCCAGCGGTGGGGACTGGGGGATTTGCGAGATTAGCCTGTTCAGCGGCGATCGGCTTATGAGCCAGCTTCGCCAACAAGATCATCTGTTTACCGTGCTGGAGAAAGGGGCCGAGGGTAATCAGCCGATCGTTGTCGGCGCAGTGCATGAATGTCTGAACGCCAAACTTGATTCACTGGCTGCCATTATTGAGAAATTTTGCGAACCGCAGGTCGCCATTGTTTCTCTAACCATTACCGAGAAAGGCTACTGCATTGACCCTGCCAGCGGCCTGCTGGACATGACGCAGCCACGCATTATTCATGACCTGGAAAACCCTACGCAGCCGCAATCGGTGCCTGGTATTCTGGTCGAAACGCTGGCGCGCCGCCGCCAACGTGGACTGGCGCCGTTTACCGTTCTCTCCTGCGATAATATTCCCAACAATGGGCATGTGGTGAAAAATGCCGTGCTGGGAATGGCTGAAAAACGCGATTTGGAGCTGGCGCAGTGGATTGCTGAACACGTCAGCTTTCCCGGCACGATGGTGGACCGCATTGTGCCAGCCGCCACCGATGAGTCGCTGGCGGAGATTAGCGCCGTGCTGGGAGTGGAAGACCCCTGCGCAATTAGCTGCGAGCCGTTTATTCAATGGGTTGTCGAAGATAACTTTGTTGCCGGTCGCCCGGACTGGGAAGCGGCTGGCGTACAGATGACGGATGATGTGCTGCCGTGGGAACAGATGAAGCTGCGGATGCTCAACGGCAGCCATTCGTTTCTTGCCTGGCTGGGTTATCTGGCGGGCCACGAACATGTCAGCGACTGTATGCAGGACCCGGTTTTCCGCAGCGCCGCTTACCGTTTGATGCTTGATGAACAGGCACCAACACTCTCAATCACCGGTGTCGACCTGACGGCCTATGCTGACAGCCTGATCGAGCGTTTCAGCAACCCCTCGCTGAAACATCGCACCTGGCAAATTGCTATGGACGGTAGCCAGAAGCTGCCGCAGCGTATGCTTGACGGTATCCGTATCCACCTTGCTCGCGGAAGCCAGTGGCCGCTGCTGGCGCTGGGCGTGGCGGGCTGGATGCGCTATGTTAGCGGCATTGACGACGCTGGAAATACGATTGATATCCGCGACCCGCTGGCGGATAAAATTGGAAGAATTGTATCCGCCAGCAATGAACAACAGCGCGTTAGCGCCCTACTCTCCCTGGAAGAAATTTTTGGCTGCGACCTTTCGCAAAATCCGCAGTTCGTCGCCAACATCACCGCCGCGTGGCATCAACTTGTGACCGCCGGCACTCGCCAGGCGATTAGCGCCGCGCTGGATTCTTAACAATTTCTGCCTTTAAGCGGACAGAGAGCCTTATCTGTCCGCGGTAAGGCTTCTCTTTTCACTTTTTTTTCGTCAGGATAGTCTCAACTGTTACAACATTACATTTATCCTGGAGAAAAGGTGACCAAAACTAACTTGATCACGGGATTTCTCGGCAGTGGCAAAACGACCTCGATTTTGCATCTGCTGGCCCATAAGCCCGCGGATGAAAAATGGGCCGTTCTGGTCAACGAATTTGGCGAAGTGGGCATCGACGGCGCACTGCTGGCCGAGAGCGGAGCTCTGCTTAAAGAAATCCCCGGCGGCTGCATGTGCTGTGTCAACGGCCTGCCAATGCAGGTTGGGCTCAATACGCTGCTGCGCCAGGGAAAACCAGACCGCTTGTTAATAGAGCCAACCGGTCTTGGCCATCCCAAACAGATCCTCGATATTCTGACCGCCGCAGTATACGAGCCGTGGATCGACCTGCGCGCGACGCTATGTGTGCTGGACCCGCGTCAGTTGCTCGACGAAAAGGTGGTGACCAACGAAAACTTTCGTGACCAGTTAGCCGCCGCCGATATTGTCATCGCCAATAAAGCTGACCGCGCGACCAGCGAAAGCCAACTGGCCTTTACAACATGGTGGCAGACCTATGCCGGAGAGCGTCAGCACGTCAGCGCCACCCAGGGCAATATTGACCCTGTTTGGCTTGATTCGCCGCGCCGCAACGTCACGCCGCTACCTGAAAGCGCTGAACACGCGCATAGTCACGGGCAAAAACCAGGCCTGGCGGCGCTTAATCTCCCTACCCATCAGCGCTGGCGCCGCAGTCTTAATAGCGGTCAGGGCTATCAGGCCTGCGGCTGGATTTTTGACGCCGAGACCATTTTTGACACCGTTGGCCTGCTCGAATGGGCGCGACTTGCGCCGGTCGGACGCGTTAAAGGTGTGATGCGTATTGCCGAAGGACTGGTGCGTATCAATCGCCAGCAGCTTGACCTGCATATTGAGACGCAGAACGTTGCGCCGCCGGATAGCCGCATTGAGCTGATCGCTGATTCCGATACCGACTGGAACGCGCTACAGGCCTCCTTGTTGAAGCTTCGTTTAAGTTAAGGCGGCTATGGTTGCCGTCGTTTTACACAACACGCGATAATTATGATTAAAAATCGAATTCCCCTTATCCTGCTGCTGAACGCGGCGGGTATAGCGCTATTTTGCTCGTGGTACTTTCCTGTTAACCATGGTTTCTGGAATCCGCTGGATTCCGCTATCTTCTATTTCTTTAACCACCTGGTTGGAGTGAGCCCTGCTTACACCTGGCTGCTGGCAATTATCAACAACCGCGCATTCGACGCCTGCTCGCTGCTGGCAATGGGCAGCCTGATGCTGAGCTTCTGGTTTAAAGAACAGAGCGCCGGACGCCGCCGGGTGATTATCATCGGCCTGGTAATGCTGCTCGCCGCCGTCGTCATCAATCAGTTGGCTCAGCATCTGATGCCGGTCAAACGCGCCAGCCCCTCGCTCTCTTTCACCGACATTACTAAAGTGAGTGATGTGATCTCATTTCCCACTAAAGATGCCTCTAAGGATAGCTTCCCAGGCGATCACGGCATGATGCTGCTGATTTTTGCCGCCTTTATGTGGCGCTATTTTGGTCATCGCGCGTTGACTATTGCGCTGGTCATATTTGTGGTCTTCGCGTTCCCACGCGTAATGATTGGCGCTCACTGGTTTACCGATATTGCCGTCGGTTCATTAACTGCCGTATTGATTGGCGCGCCCTGGGTGTTGATGACCCCACTGAGCGATCAAGTGATATCTTTATTTGAACGTTATCTACCCTGCGGAAAAACAAAAAATTAAACTCCGCCTTACAAATGATTAATATCATCCATAAGGGATCGTTCTGGGTCCCTTTTCTCTCAGCTCATTTTTTCTCATCCCTCCATCATCTTCCCGTCACATTAATCATTATAGAAATGAGTGGATTGCATATTTTTTACCCACAATTGACGCTATTTTACCCTTTCCCGATGATTCACTTTTTGTCGCAAAAATACTTATAAGAAATTGCGCAAAACCGCTCGCCATCCCTTGTTTGATCGGGTAATCTCGATCTCGTTTTGCCTTTCCAGCGACATCAATTCAGAGAATGAATAAATTTGTGCGTTAGGCCACAATTTTATGCTTACGGAATTGTCTCATTGCGACCAGGTAATTAGGCTCTAACACGTTTGGCATTTTTTATAACGACATTGTCGTTAAGGACAACAAGGGATAACACACAGCATGGTCAAATCTCAGCCGATTTTGAGATATATCTTGCGGGTCGCCCCCGCGATTGCAGTTGCGGTTCTGCTTTCCGCGTGTAGTTCAAATAGTACCGCCAGAAATATGCATTCTGAGACGCTTGCTGTGGGTAGTGGCGATTTATCATCACTGCAAGCCTCTCAGGATGAATTTGAAACAATGGTTCGCAATCTGGACGTTAAGTCCCGTTTGATGGATCAATATGCCAGCTGGAAGGGCGTGCGTTACCGCCTCGGTGGCAGCACTCGTAAAGGCATTGATTGTTCTGCCTTTGTGCAACGTACTTTCCGTGAACAGTTTGGTCTGGAACTGCCGCGCTCAACTTCTGAGCAGCAGGATTCAGGTAAATCCATTACGCGTTCTCAACTGCGTACTGGTGATTTAGTTCTGTTCCGCGCTGGTTCCACGGGCCGCCATGTGGGTATCTACATCGGCAACAACCAGTTTGTTCATGCATCCACCAGCAGCGGTGTGACGATTTCAAGCATGGATGAGCCATACTGGAAAAAGCGCTATAACGAAGCGCGACGAGTTCTGAGCCGCTCGTAAACTCTTCTGATGTTGGTTATCCCTTGGCCAATACCAGTAAAAGGAAAACACTGCCGAGGCAGTGTTTTTTTTTGCTCGTCAGCGAATGAACCTGGCAATATAAGCTATGTCTTTAAGTGGGGATGGAAAAACGACTTTCTATGCTCCCCTGGCGCAAATCAATAACACGGACTGATATAGCCTATGCCTACCCGTCACTTCTCTCCTCGGCGTAAAATCTGGCTAACCAGCTTATGTATCGGAATCGCCGTTGCCCTGCTGGCCGGTAGCATTCAGTTTATGGTGATTTATCACAATCGGGCAGAGCGTTTCGACGTCATCATTGATAATGTTCATGCGTATCTTAAGAGCTACTTCCACGATTTAAATCAGACCATTGATGGCCTGCAACCGCTAGTCGATCAGCCCTGTGAAAATGTCGATTCTGGATTAACCGCCCATGCTGCATTCAGTCCAAACGTGCGTGCGTTCCTGCTGGTTAAAAATGGTTTCGCGTTTTGTTCCTCCGCCACCGGGGCAATGAATACGCCTTTAACCCAGCTCATCCCCCAGCTCGATATCTCTAAAGCGGTCGATATGGCCATTCTGCCCGGGACGCCCATGATGCCGCAAAGCGCCGCGCTGGCGATGTGGGTCCGCAGTCCGCACGGTGGAGAAGACGGTGTTTTTGTCTCGATTAATGCCAACCTGACGCCCTATATTCTCTACTCTTCCCGGCAGAACGATTTCAGCGGCCTTGCCCTGGCCATTAGCCACACTGCCATCTCCACCTTCAGCAATAAACTTATCGACCCGCAAACGCTACTCTCACCACCAATCCGCCAGGTGCAGATTGACGGTTTGCCACTCAAAGTTTATCTCTACGCCAACAGCTGGCTGGCAGAAAATACCCAATTTTCCCTGCTGCTTGGCGTGGTATGCGGCCTACTGGCAGGTTTTTTGAGCTATTACGTCCTGACTATCAAATCTGACCCGCGCAAAGAACTGCTGTTGGCGATCAAAAACGATCAGTTTTACGTGGTTTACCAACCGGTAGTGAAATCCGACACGCTGCAAATTAGCGGTATTGAGGTACTGATGCGCTGGCGGCACCCGACCGCCGGGGAGATCCCTCCCGACGTGTTTATCACCCTGGCTGAAGCCCAGCAGATGATTATCCCTCTCACCCGCCATCTGTTAAAACTGATAGCCCATGATGCCGTGACTCTGCAAAGCCTTCTGCCCGCCGGTAGCAAGCTTGGGATAAATATTTCACCCGCCCACCTGCATGCCGACAGTTTTCAGCAGGATCTTCAACATTTCGCGGCAACTATGCCTTCTGACCATTTTAGCGTGGTGCTGGAGATTACCGAGCGCGCGATGATCGATAAAAAACGATCGTTGGAGAATTTCGACTGGCTACATGAGCAAGGCTTTGAAATTGCGATCGATGATTTTGGCACCGGACATAGTGCGCTTATCTATCTGGAGCGCTATAACTTTGACTATCTGAAGATTGACCGCGGCTTCGTGCAAGCTATCGGCACCGAAACCGTGACATCACCGGTTCTGGATGCCGTGATCTCGCTGAGCCGCCGTCTGAAGCTCACCACGGTCGCCGAAGGTGTGGAAACGCAGGAACAGGCCGAATGGCTATGCCAGCACGGAGTGAACTATCTGCAGGGTTACTGGTTAAGCCGACCGCTGACCCTGGAAGCGCTGGTCGCCGCCCACAATGAACCCGCGAAATATTTCACAACCCGCTGAGTCTCCTTTATCATTCGCTATCAGAGGTCAGGCCACTTCAGGCCTGTCATTGGAGGACGATATCCTGGTTATGTTTGTACGCATCAGCCTGATACTGCTGACCTTATTTAGCCTGCAGAGCCAGGCGCAAGCGATTAAAGAGAGCAATACGTTCGCCATTATCGGCGAGCCTAAATACGTCGCTGGCTTTGACCACTACGATTATGCCAACCCCGCCGCGCCGAAAGGCGGTGCAATTACCCTTGCGGCCATTGGCACCTTTGATAACTTCAATCGCTACGCGCTACGCGGCAACCCGGGCATACGTACCGAAACGCTGTATGACTCCTTGTTCACCACCTCTGATGACGAACCCGGCAGCTACTATCCGCTGATTGCCGAAAGCGCTCGCTATGACGAAGCATTTTCGTGGATGGAGATAACCCTCAATCCACGCGCCCGCTACCATGACGGCAGCCCAATAACCGCCAGCGATGTCGCGTTTACTTTTCAAAAGTTTATGACCGAAGGGGTGCCGCAATTTCGCCTCTATTATAAAGGCACCACCGTTAAAGCGATCGCCCCGCTAACCGTTCGCATTGAGCTGGCAAAACCGGGTAAAGAGAATATGCTCAGCCTGTTCTCCCTGCCAGTGATGCCGGAAAAATTCTGGCGTAACCATAAGCTCAGCGACCCGCTATCTTCACCGCCGTTAGCTAGCGGTCCATACCGCGTGACCGCCTGGCGTATGGGTCAGTACATCACCTACTCGCGAGTAAAAGACTACTGGGCCGCTGATTTACCGGTTAATCGTGGGCGCTGGAATTTCGACACCTTGCGCTACGATTACTATCTGGATGACAACGTCGCCTTTGAAGCCTTCAAAGCCGGAGCCGTTGACCGACGCGAAGAGAATATCGCCAAGAACTGGGCCACCCGCTATGTGGGGCGCAACTTTACCCATGGCTACATCGTCAAAGATGAATATACCAACACCTCGGCGCAGAATACCCAGTGGCTGGCTTTCAACACTCAGCGCCCGGTATTTACCGACCGGCGGGTACGTGAAGCCATAACTCTCGCGTTTGATTTTGAATGGATGAATAAGGCGCTGTTTTATAACTCTTACAGCCGCGCCAATAGCTTCTTTCAGAATACCGAATACGCGGCGCGTGATTATCCAGATGCCGAAGAACTTGCTCTGCTGACGCCGCTGAAAAAAGAGATCCCTGCCGAAGTTTTCACGCAGATCTACCTGCCCCCGGTCTCCAACGGCGACGGTTTCGAGCGCGTAAACCTGCTCAAAGCAGATGCCATCCTTAACCAGGCGGGATGGGTGGTGAAAAACCAGCGGCGGGTTAACGCGAAAAGCGGCAAACCGTTACGCTTTGAGCTGCTACTTCCTTCCGGGAGCAGCGATCGCTGGGTTCTGCCCTTTCAGCACAATCTTCAGCGGCTCGGGATCGTCATGGATATTCGCCAGGTCGACAACTCCCAATACAGCAACCGCAAGCGCAGTCGCGATTACGACATGATGCCCAACGTCTGGCGCGCCACGCCCTGGCCCGGAACTGACCTGCAAATCTCCTGGGACTCTGAATATATTGACTCCAGCTACAACGCTTCCGGTGTACAAAGCCCAGCCGTCGACCAACTGATTGCCCAAATTATTCGCTGGCAGGGCAATAAGGAGAAGCTGCTGCCGCTGGGTCGGGCTCTCGACCGCGTGCTGACGTGGAACTATTACATGCTGCCGATGTGGTATATGGCGCATGACCGAACCGCATACTGGGATAAGTTCTCTTTCCCGCAGACCCGCGCGGTCTACTCTTCTGGTTTTGAAAACTGGTGGTACGACGCAGGCAAAGCCGCCAGGCTCCCAGCGGACAGACGTTAAGGAATTAAGATGGGTGCATATCTGCTCCGCCGACTACTGCTGATCATCCCAACGCTATGGGCGATCATCACCATTAACTTTTTTATTGTGCAAATTGCGCCCGGCGGCCCGGTCGATCAGGCAATTGCAGCCATTGAGTTCGGCGATCGCGGCAGTTTGCCCGGGGCCGGAGAAAGCGGAATGAGCGCCAGCCATGCGCGTACCGGCGTCAGTAACATTAGCGACGGACACTATCGCGGCGGGCGCGGGCTCGACCCGGAGGTCATAGCCGAAATAACCCACCGCTACGGCTTTGATAAACCGCTGCACGAACGCTATTTTAAAATGCTCGGCGATTATCTGCGCTTTGATTTCGGCGATAGCCTGTTCCGCAGCTCGTCGGTATTACAGCTGATTAAAGACAGCCTGCCGGTCTCCATCACCCTCGGTTTGTGGAGCACGTTGATTATTTATCTGGTGTCGATTCCATTGGGGATCCGCAAAGCAGTCAGCAACGGCAGCCATTTTGACGTCTGGAGCAGCACGCTGATTATTATCGGCTATGCGATCCCGGCATTCCTGTTCGCGATTTTGCTGATCGTTATCTTTGCCGGGGGGAGTTATTTCGATCTCTTCCCGCTACGCGGGCTGGTTTCCGCCAACTTCGATAGCCTGCCGTGGTATCAAAAAATCCTCGACTATCTCTGGCACATTACGCTCCCCGTCCTGGCGACGGTGATCGGCGGTTTCGCGGCTCTCACCATGCTGACCAAAAACAGCTTTCTTGATGAGATCCGCAAGCAGTATGTGGTCACTGCCCGTGCCAAAGGAGTGAGTGAAAAGCAGATCCTCTGGGGTCATATTTTTCGCAATGCCATGCTGCTGGTAATTGCTGGCTTTCCGGCCACCTTTATCAGCATGTTCTTTACCGGCTCACTGCTCATTGAGGTGATGTTCTCGCTAAACGGGCTGGGGCTGCTGGGCTATGAAGCCACCGTTTCCCGCGATTACCCGGTGATGTTCGGCACGCTGTATATTTTTACCCTGATTGGCCTGCTGCTGAATATCATCAGCGATATCAGCTATACGCTGGTCGATCCGCGTATCGATTTTGAGGGCCGCTAATGTCATTTTTTAGTCCCGTCAATCAAGCCCGCTGGGCGCGCTTTCGCCACAACCGTCGCGGCTACTGGTCCCTGTGGATCTTTTTGGTGCTCTTCGCCTGTAGTCTGTGCGCCGAGCTTATCGCCAACGATAAACCTCTGCTGGTGCAGTATCGCGGCAGCCTCTACGTTCCACTATTAAAAAACTACAGCGAGACCACCTTCGGCGGCAGCTTTGCTACCGCCGCCGACTATCAGGATCCGTGGCTGCAAAAGCAGTTGGATGATAACGGCTGGGCCCTGTGGGCGCCGGTTCGTTTTGGTGCGACGACCATTAACTTCGCCAGCGACAGCCCCTTTCCGTCTCCGCCGTCAAAGCTGAACTGGCTGGGCACCGATGCCAACGGCGGTGATGTGCTGGCGCGAATCCTCTATGGGACGCGAATTTCTATTCTCTTCGGTCTGTTGCTGACCTTCTTCTCCAGCGTGCTAGGGGTAATGGCTGGTGCAATCCAGGGATATTACGGCGGAAAAATTGATCTCTGGGGGCAACGGTTTATCGAAGTGTGGTCAGGGATGCCAACTCTATTTCTGATTATCCTGCTCTCAAGCGTGGTCCAGGCCAATTTCTGGTGGCTGCTGGCGATTACCGTACTGTTCGGCTGGATGACGCTGGTGGGCGTCGTCCGCGCTGAATTCCTGCGCACCCGCAACTATGACTATATTCGTGCCGCGCAGGCGCTCGGCGTTAGCGATCGGGCCATTATTCTGCGCCATATGCTGCCAAATGCCATGGTCGCCACCCTCACCTTCCTGCCGTTTATTTTGTGTAGTTCGATAACCACCCTGACCTCGCTGGACTTTCTCGGCTTCGGTCTGCCGCTGGGCTCCCCGTCTTTGGGCGAGCTGCTGTTGCAGGGGAAAAACAACCTTCAGGCTCCGTGGCTGGGCATCGCCGCTTTTCTGTCGGTGGCAGTGCTGCTGACGTTGTTGATTTTTATCGGTGAAGCGGTTCGCGACGCCTTCGACCCAAGCAAGGCGGTGTAGCATGATGCAACCTCTGTTAGATATCGATAACCTCTCCATCGCCTTCCGCCAGCAGGGTGAAACCACCACCGTCGTCAGCGAGCTGTCGCTGCAAATCGCGGCGGGCGAAACCCTGGCGCTGGTGGGCGAATCCGGTTCCGGCAAAAGCGTTTCGGCGCTGTCGGTGCTACGCCTGCTGCCCTCGCCGCCGGTCAGCTATCCCAGCGGCGATATCCGTTTTCACGGTCAATCGCTGCTGCACGCTGATGAACACACCTTGCGCGGCGTGCGCGGTAACCGCATCGCGATGATCTTTCAGGAGCCGATGGTTTCGCTAAACCCGTTACATAACCTCGAAAAGCAGCTGTACGAAGTGCTCTCTTTGCACCGTGGTATGCGTAAAGAGGCGGCGCGCGGGGAGATCCTCGACTGTCTTGATCGCGTGGGGATCCGCAATGCACCGCGGCGACTAGGCGATTATCCGCATCAGCTTTCCGGCGGCGAGCGCCAGCGGGTGATGATAGCCATGGCGCTGCTGACGCGCCCGGAGCTGCTTATAGCCGATGAACCCACTACCGCGCTGGATGTGTCGGTCCAGGCGCAAATCCTCGCGCTGCTGCGTGAACTCAAGCAAGAACTCAACATGGGGCTGCTATTTATCACCCATAACCTGAGTATCGTGCGTCAGCTCGCCGATCGCGTGGCGGTGATGCAAAACGGCCGCTGCGTCGAGCAAAATAGTTGTCAGGCGCTATTCTCTGCGCCTGAGCATCCTTATACTCGCCGCCTGCTGGATAGCGAGCCGTCGGGCAATCCGGTGCCGCTGGCTCCCGATGCGCCGGAGCTGCTGCGGGCGGAAAACTTGAGTATTGCTTTTCCTATACGCAAGGGGCTCCTGCGCCGGGTCGTCGATCATAATCGGGTGGTTAACGCCCTCAGCTTTCATTTACGCGCCGGAGAAACCCTGGGTCTGGTCGGCGAATCAGGTTCTGGCAAAAGCACCACCGGGCTGGCGCTTTTGCGCCTGATTCACTCTGAGGGAACGATTAATTTTGATGGCGAGGCACTTCAGGGGCGCAATCGTCGTCAGATGCTGCCGCTACGCCGTCGTATGCAGGTTGTTTTTCAGGACCCTAACTCATCGCTGAATCCACGGCTAAATGTCCTGCAAATCATTGAAGAAGGGTTGCGCGTACATCAACCGACGCTCACCCCTGCCGAGAGGGAGCAGGCAGTAATACAGGCGATGCAGGAGGTAGGACTGGATCCGCAATCTCGTCATCGCTATCCAGCCGCCTTTTCCGGTGGTCAGCGTCAGCGCATCGCTATCGCCAGGGCGTTAGTCGTTAAGCCTCAGCTCATCGTGCTGGATGAGCCAACCTCGTCGCTGGATAAGACCGTACAGGCGCAAATTCTGGCCTTGCTGAAGGCGTTACAGCAAAAGCATCAGTTGGCCTATATTTTTATCAGCCACGACTTACGCGTAGTGCGGGCACTGTGTCATCAAGTCATGGTGCTGCGGCAGGGAGAGGTTATCGAGCAGGGAGAATGCGAGCGTGTCTTTACCGCTCCGCAACAGGAATATACCCGCCAACTGCTGGCGCTAAGCTGACGGTCAGAATGGATTATTACCAGAGAAAGGTTCAGCAATCGCCACGCCGAAATTTTTCAGGCGGCAGGTTGCAGCAAACTCGTCCTGGCGATTAACAAACAGGCACGGTTCCCCTTCGCATTCAACGATAGAGCTGTCTACTTCGATGTCGCTGAGCGCCAGGCTAAGCTTATGCATGACCGACCATGCATTTTGGCCTTCCGGACTCAACAATTTCAAAGCAACAAGGCTGTTTTCGCTCTGCGCGCCGTTTTGCGGAATCGGTTCAACTCTTGAACCTGCAAAACCGGCCAGCCAGCGATAGCTCTGCGGCAGACGGTGTACGATAGAGAGTTGCAGTGTATTCACGTGTTTTCCCCGGAAGCAAAATACTTCACAATAATTTCACATCAATGCTAACACATTATTGACAAATAGTCCTGATTCCGCACGGAAAACGCTTACACCGGTATAATATCTGTGTTATTGGGTTGTAATGTAAAAGTTTAAAATCGTGCAGATGGAACATCTTCGGGCTATATGTACCCGTTTCTGTGATCTAAAACAACTTTTTTATCGCAACAATGCGACTTTTTAAGCGATCTGATTTTACATAAAAGAAACAAATCACCAAACCAAGAAGCAGGTTTCGGTTGATATGCATCAAAAAAGGGGCGAAATCGCCCCCTCGATGTAACTCAACGTGCGGTTTTTCGCCGTCGGCTGGCATAGAGATAAAAGAGAATGGAGCTGGTGGCACAGAAGGCGATAGAAATCAGCATCGGCCAGGCGGTGGTAAAGGTCGCCATTGAGAGGAGAGCACCGACAATCGCCCCAATCCCGAAGCGAAAGGTTCCCGCCAGCGAAGAGGCCGTCCCGGCCATATGCGGAAATTCATCAAGAATGACCGCCATCGCGTTTGAAGAAACCATAGAAACGCAGCCGATAAACGCGGCAACGCCAAACACCAACGCCCAAAAACCAACATCAAACAGCGCACAGACCACCATCCATACCGCCATCGCGAACTGGATCCACAGCCCGGCGCGGAACATATTTACCGCCCCAACCCGCCGCACAAACCGGCTATTGATAATGGTCATAACGAACAGGAAAACGACGTTCAGCGCAAAATAGTAACCAAAGTGCTGCGGCGAAACGTGGTTGATATTGATATAAACAAACGGACCGGCGCTCAAAAACGAGAACATCCCGGCAAAGCTAAAACCGCTCGCCAGCATATAGCTCAGCACTCGTTTGTGGCGGAACAGGGTAGCAAAATTGCCAAGCGTAGTGCGGATATGAAACTTCTGTCGCCGCTCTGGCGGCAGAGTTTCGCTAATGAAGAAAGCGATCATCACCGACGCTAACAGCGCCGCCACCGCCAGGATCCAGAAAATCGCATGCCAACTGAACCACACCAGCACCGCCCCACCAACCATTGGCGCCACCAGCGGCGCGACGGTGGTCACCAGCATGACGAACGACATCATTCGCGAGAACTCTTCTTTTGGATAGATATCGCGCATCAGGGCGTTAATCACGACGCTTGCTGCCGCAGCCGCCAGGCCGTGGAAGAAGCGCATCGTAATCAACATATCGATAGTCTGCGACAGCGCGCAAGCCACCGCCGCCGCCGCGAAAACCAGCGTTCCGCCGAGAATAACTGGTTTACGCCCGATACTGTCAGCCATGGGGCCATATAAAAGCTGACCCACAGCAAAGCCCAAAATATAGGTGCTGAGCGTCATCTGCGCGCTGCCATCAGGCACATTGAACTGCGCCGAAATCACCGGCAGCGCCGGGAGATACATATCAATCGACAGCGGCATCAACATGGCCAGCAGGCCAAGAATAAACACAATTCCTAATGACGAATTCTTCTTTGCCGTCACGTTTTACTCCGCGCATGTTGGCCGCCAACGCTGGCTATTTCAGCTTCCGTCAGCGGACGATATTCACCAGGGGCCAGCGACTCATCAAGGGCAATGTCGCCAATACGTTCACGGTGTAACCCCACTACGTGGTTACCGACAGCGGCAAACATCCGCTTAACCTGATGGTAACGCCCCTCGCTAATGGTCAGGCGGACTTCGGTCGGCGTTACCACTTCCAGCACTGCTGGTTTTGTCAGCTCTTTCTCATTGTGCAGCTGAACGCCTTTAGCAAACTGCTCGGCGGTGGTTTCATCAACCGGGTTTTCCAGCTCCACCAGATAGGTTTTTTCACAATGATGGCGCGGGGAAGTAATGCGGTGAGACCACTGACCATCATCGGTCATCAGCACCAGGCCGGTGGTGTCAATATCCAGACGTCCTGCAGCGTGCAGCTTGTGGGCTACCGGCTCATCGAGGAAATAGAGTACCGTCGGATGATCCGGATCGTCGGTAGAACAAACGTACCCCTGCGGCTTGTTGAGCATAAAGTAGCGCGGGCCGTTTTGTTGAGTCAGCGTATTGCCGTCATACTCGACATCATGCTCCGGTAGAAGCTTAAAAGAAGAGTCTTTTACAATTTCGCCGTCCACAGTAACGCGGCTGCCGCGGATTTCACGCCCGGCAATAGCCCGACTAACGCCAAGTTGCTGAGCGATAAACTTATCAAGTCGCATGAGATTTTTTTAGCCTGTAAAGAGTGCTGGAGCGGGCAACGCGCCCGAAAAAGAAGAATATCACGGGTTAGTATAACGAGCTCTTAACACCACTCAAGGGAAAAGATTCGTGGCATACTATTCGCGAGTTAATTAACCGCCATAAATTCATGACTTTTACATTACGCCCCTACCAAAAAGAGGCGGTCGACGCCACGCTCGCCTGGTTTCGCCGCCACCATGAACCTGCTGCCATCGTCTTACCGACCGGCGCAGGTAAAAGCCTGGTCATAGCCGAACTGGCGCGGCTGGCGCGCGGTCGCGTATTGGTGCTGGCGCACGTCAAAGAGCTGGTGGCGCAGAACCACGCAAAGTATCGCGCACTCGGCCTGGCAGCGGATATCTTCGCCGCAGGCCTGAAGCGTAAAGAGAGCCACGGAAAAGTGGTATTTGGCAGCGTGCAATCGGTGGCCCGCAATCTTGACCAGTTTCAGGGCGAGTTTTCGTTGCTGATCGTCGATGAGTGCCACCGGATCAGCGACGACGATGACAGCCAGTATCAGCAGATCATCAGCCACCTTCAGCAGGTCAATCCACATCTACGTCTGCTCGGGTTAACCGCCACCCCTTTTCGCCTTGGTAAAGGCTGGATTTACCAGTTTCATTATCACGGCATGGTACGTGGCGATGAAAAAGCGCTGTTTCGCGACTGCATCTACGAACTGCCGCTGCGCTATATGATTAAGAACGGCTACCTGACACCACCAGAGCGGCTGGATATGCCGGTGGTGCAGTATGACTTCAGCCGTCTCCAGGCACAAAGTAACGGCCTGTTTAGCGAGGCCGACCTGAACGTTGAGCTGAAAAAACAGCAGCGCGTCACGCCGCATATCGTCAGCCAAATCGTTGAATTTGCCCAAACGCGCAAAGGGGTGATGATTTTCGCCGCCACCGTCGAACATGCAAGCGAAGTAACTGGCTTGCTCCCGAGCGGTGAAGCTGCATTGATAACCGGCGAAACGCCGGGACCGGAGCGTGACCGAATTATTGAAGCGTTTAAGGCCCAGCAGTATCGCTATCTGGTCAACGTCGCGGTTCTGACCACCGGCTTTGATGCGCCGCATGTCGATCTGATCGCCATTCTGCGTCCTACCGAGTCGGTGAGTCTTTACCAACAAATCGTCGGTCGCGGCCTGCGCCTGTCGCCGGGCAAAACCGACTGTCTGATTCTCGACTACGCCGGTAACCCCCATGACCTGTACGCACCGGAAGTGGGCGCGCCTAAAGGGAAAAGCGATAACGTGCCGGTGCAAGTTTTCTGCCCGGCCTGTGGTTTCGCTAATACCTTCTGGGGAAAAACCACCGCCGATGGCACGCTGATTGAGCACTTCGGCCGCCGCTGCCAGGGCTGGTTTGAGGATGACGAAGGTCATCGCGAACAGTGCGACTTTCGCTTCCGCTTTAAAAATTGCCCGCAGTGTAATGCGGAAAACGATATCGCCGCCCGCCGCTGCCGCGAATGCGACACTATCCTGGTCGACCCGGATGACATGCTCAAAGCGGCGCTAAAGCTGAAGGATGCGCTGGTCTTGCGCTGTAGCGGTATGGACCTTCAGCACGGAGCGGATGACAAAGGCGCGTGGTTGAAAATCACCTATCATGACGAGGATGGCGCGGACGTAAGTGAGCGCTTCCGTCTGCATACACCCGCCCAGCGCATGGCCTTTGAACAGCTATTTATCCGCCCCCACACCCGCACGCCAGGTGTGCCGCTGCGCTGGATAACGCCTGCTGACATCCTCGCCCAGCAGGCACTGCTGCGCCATCCGGACTTTGTTGTGGCTCGCATGAAGGGGCAATACTGGCAGGTACGGGAAAAAGTGTTCGATTATCAAGGCCGCTTTCGCCGGGCCAACGAGTTGCGCTAATCGTCCTAATGGCTGAGGTTTTCATTGCCGTAAAAGCGTTTGACGGCTATAATGCCGCCCGCTTTTGTATTCGCAAAAGCAGATAATCTGCCTGCTGCTGGGTCGCCTGTTGCAGGATTTATATATAGAGAGACGTCAATGTTTACTATCAACGCAGAAGTACGTAAAGAGCAGGGTAAGGGTGCGAGCCGCCGCCTGCGTGCAGCTAACAAATTCCCGGCCATCATCTATGGCGGCGAAGCTGCGCCAGTTGCAATTGAACTGGAACAAGACAAAGTGTGGAACATGCAGACCAATGCTGAGTTCTACAGCGAAGTCCTGACCATCGTTGTTGATGGCAAAGAAGAGAAAGTTAAAGCTCAGGCTGTTCAGCGTCACCCGTTCAAGCCAAAACTGTCTCACATCGACTTCGTTCGCGCTTAATCGCCGACTGAACGTTGTATGGCAAACGCCCCGGCCCGCAAGGTCCGGGGCGTTTTGTTATGGAGCTAACAGCGTTGACGCATTCAGCGCCAGATGCTGCAACAGCATAATCGTTTTCGCATCGACGATTTCTCCTTCGCGAATAGCCTGCAGCGCTTTTTCCAGCGGCCACTCCAGCACTTCGATATCTTCTCCCTCCGTCGCCAGGCCGCCACCGTCGCTGCGCCGATCGTCGGCAGAGTATTCAGCGATGAAAAAGTAAAGCTTCTCCGTCACCGAACCGGGACTCATGTAAGCGGTAAATACCGGCTCGATCCGGGTGACGCGAAAACCGGTCTCTTCTTCGGCCTCGGCAACGATGCGTTCTTCCGGAGAAGCGTCATCCAGCAGTCCTGCGGCGGCTTCGATCAAAAATCCATCATGACCGTTAATCCATACCGGAAAGCGAAACTGACGGACCAGCACTACCGTTTGCTTTTCACGATTGTAGAGCAGGATCACCGCGCCGTTGCCGCGATCGTAAGCTTCCCGACTCTGCTCCTGCCAGCGCCCGTCACGGCGCAGTAGTTCAAAGGTATATTTCTTGAGCGTGTACCAGTTGTCCGATAATAGCGTTTCGCGGATATGGCGAACGCGCGGTGCGTCAGCGTGCATGTTTTTCCCCTTTTAGGTGACAGCGAGCACCATAACATGCATAATCGTGCACAAACAAGATAACTCATGAAGGTATTTTTGATGCTTGCCAGCCAGAGAAAACAGCAGATTTTGCATATCCTCGCCGAGGAAAAACAGGTGATGTCAGGCGATCTCAGCCAGCGTTTTAGCGTTTCAGAGGACTCCATTCGCCGGGATCTGCGAGAACTGGCTGCGGAAGGTAAATTGCAGCGGGTACACGGCGGTGCGCTGCCGGTTTCCGCGGCAATCGCGCCTATTGAAACAAGAAAAAACGTGCAAATCCCTTCAAAACAGGCAATCGCTCAACGCGCAGTGGAGCTTATTCAACCCGGTCAGGTGGTGATTATCGACGGCGGAACCACGACCGGAGAGATGGCGCGTCTGCTGCCGAATGACCTGGCGTGTACAGTGGTGACTCATAGCCCGGGGATCGCCGTCGAACTGGTGGAAAAACCGCTGATAGAAGTGATTTTGATTGGCGGTCGGCTATTCAAACATTCGGTGGTCAGCGTGGGCGCAAACGCGCTGGAAAGTATTTCCCGCATCAATGCCGACCTGTTTTTTATGGGCGTCACAGGCGTACATCATCGAGCCGGATTAACCACGGGTGATTATGAAGAAGCGGGGATTAAGCGCGCGCTAGCGGCGCGAGCAGCCGAAACGGTGGTGATGGCATCACAAGAAAAGCTCAACTCCGCTTCGGCCTTTACCATCGGCGAATTGAGCCTCGCTAGCACACTGATTGTGGATACGCCGTTAGATGATGTACTACGCCAGCAATTAGCCATTGATGGGGTAGAAACCCTTTACACCTTCTAGTTCACCGCTTTCGGGCCAGAGTCCAGAAGTAAAAACCCGACTCAGCGCCGGGATTTTTGTCATTTACTTTCCGCCGGAGGTTCGGCGCTGCAGCTGATCGCGCAAGTTCGGCGGGGTGCCTTTAATGGTTAAGGTATCCGTTGCCGGATCCCAGAACACACGCTCACCCAGCAACATGGCATCAAAGTTGATGGTTAACCCGCCGCCGCTGCCAGCAAACTTAGTTAACTGACGTAAAGTGCTGCGGTCTGCCGGGAAGCTCTCTTCCAGTTCATAGCCTTGTTCGGCGGTAAACTCCTGGAAGGTCTTCTCGCTGACGCCCGCCAGCTCTTTGGACAGCGACTCCAGCTCGATTTCCTCACCGGCCTGCAGCTGTTCGTTGCAATAGCTATATACCTGCTGGCGCACGTTCTGTCGCTCAGATTTATCCAGCTGCGCATCGGCGGCGAAATCATCCAGCGCCTGTAGCAGGCCACGGTTCTGCGCTTTTGCGTTCAACCCTTCGCTGGCACCGAGGAAGTCCATAAAGAAGTCGGCAACTTTACGCCCTACCCGGCCTTTTAAGAAGGTCAGATAACGGGTGGACTCCGGGTTTGTTTCCCATTCGGTTAAATCAATACGCGCAACAATATCGGCGTGATTGATATCCAGATAGTGGGTGGAACTGATATCGAGCTCTTCATTAACGCGCATGCTACTTAAGTTATTCAGCACAGCTACCAGCAAATATTCCACTGCCAGATAACGATACTGACAAAACAGGACAATACCGCCTTCAGCAAAAGGATATTTCGCTAATTCGTCACGCAGGCGACCGGTTGCCGCTCGGCTAAATGGCAGAAACTCCTCTTCACCCTGACGCTGCTGACGCAGGGACTGAGCCAACTCGCTCTCTTCGGTGAACAAACCGTAGGCTTTATTTTTTGCGCTGTAGACACGATGCAGTTCGGCCATCATCTCCACAACCGTCGCAGTCGGTTCCAGCAATGACTCGCGCAGCACCAGTTCCAGATTTTGTTCATCACGTTTGATTAACTGATGCAGGGCAATCTGGTCGATATCCAGACTCATGTTAAACTCTCCTTTTAGACTGGGAAGTATTCAACCACTGCAGGGACGACGACGCAACCAGCACGTCGCTCTTTACGAGCGAAGCCGCTCGCTTTTACGCCATGGTGAAAAAATGCGGAAAAAAAGCCGCTGCTACGGTAATATGTTGCCCTTTCACGAACAGACAGATTTTGAGTTTATGCCGCAAATATCCCGCTATAGCGATGAACAAGTCGAACAGCTGCTCAGCGAGCTGACGAGCGTTCTGGAAACACACAAAGCCCCCGTTGACCTTTCACTGATGGTGCTGGGCAATATGGTGACCAACCTGATCAATAGTAGCGTCGCGCCGGCGCAGCGTCAGGCTATCGCCCGTTCTTTTGCCCAGGCGTTGCAGTCATCTATCAACGACGATCCGGCGCACTAAGGATAACGAACAACAGTATATGGTGACTCTACGTCAGCCCTACCGAGAAAAAGTCTCCCAGATGGTCAGTTGGGGACACTGGTTCGCCCTGTTCAACATGTTGTTGGCAATGGCGCTCGGCAGTCGCTATCTTTTTGTCGCCGACTGGCCAACGACGCTTGCTGGACGTATTTTCTCGTACGTCAGCCTCGTTGGTCACTTCAGCTTCCTGGTTTTTACCAGCTATGTGCTGATTCTTTTCCCGCTGACTTTTATCGTCATCTCACAGCGTTTAATGCGTTTTATCTCGGTCATTCTGGCGACCGCAGGTATGACGCTGCTGCTGATCGATAGCGAAGTTTTCACTCGCTTCCACCTGCATCTCAACCCCTTTGTCTGGGAACTGGTGATAAACCCCGATCAGAACGAGATGGCCCGTGACTGGCAGCTGATGTTTATCAGCGTGCCCGTTATCTTCCTGCTGGAAATGCTCTTTGCAACCTGGAGCTGGCAGAAGCTGCGCAGCCTGACGCGTCGTCGCCACTACGCCCGTCCGGTTGCCTGGTTCTTCTTTATCTCTTTTATTAGCAGCCATCTGGTCTATATCTGGGCGGATGCGAATTTCTATCGCCCGATAACCATGCAGCGGGCGAATCTGCCGCTCTCCTATCCGATGACGGCCCGCCGCTTCCTGGAAAAACACGGTTTACTAGATGCACAGGACTATCAGCGCCGTCTGGTAGAGCAAGGCGCACCGGAAGCGGTCTCGGTACAGTATCCGCTGAGCGATCTGCATTATCGCGATCTCGGCGCCGGTTATAACGTGTTGCTTATCACCGTTGATAACCTTAACTACTCCCACTTTGAGAAAAACATGCCGGTGCTGGCCGGTTTCGCGAAAGAGAGCGTCAACTTCACCCAGCATATGAGCTCTGGTAACACCGCCGACAGCGGCTTCTTTGGCCTGTTCTACGGAATTTCTCCAGGCTATATGGATGGCGTATTGTCGGCCCGTATCCCTGCGGCGCTGATTACCTCGCTGAATCAGCAGGGCTATCAGTTGGGGCTGTTCTCATCAGACGGTTTTAGCAGCCCGCTTTATCGTCAGGCGCTGCTCTCAGACTTCTCGCTGCCGGTCGCGAAAACGCAAAGCGATGAGCAAACAGCAAGCCAGTGGATTAACTGGCTTGATCGCTACGCCCAGGATGAAAACCGCTGGTTCTCATGGGTTTCGCTCAACGGCACCACCTTCGATAACGGCCAGCAGCAAAACTTTGTTCGCCGCTACAGCCGAGCCGCTGGCGATGTCGACACGCAAATTGGCCGGGTACTGAACGCGCTGCGCGAATCAGGCAAACTGGACAACACGGTGGTTATCGTGACGGCAGGTCATGGTATGCCGCTGAATCCTCAGCATGACCAGTTTGGCTGGTCTCGTGAGCAACTGCAGGTTCCATTAGTGATTCACTGGCCCGGCACACCGGCACAGGAAATTACTACGTTGACGGATAACAAAGACGTGATGACGACGTTGATGCAACGTCTGCTGCACGTTTCCACTCCGGCAAACGAGTATTCCCAGGGTGAAGACCTGTTTAGCGCCGCCCGTCGTCGCGCATGGGTGACTGCAGCCAATAGTGATACACTGGCAATTACTACGCCAAGAGTCACCATCGTGCTCAATCACAACGGGACTTACAATACCTGGAACAGCGAAGGTGAGAAGGTTAAGGCTCAAAAACCGCAGCTCAGCTTACTGCTGCAGGTGCTGACCGATGAAAAACGCTTCATCGCTAACTGATTGATTATTTATGAATCAATCAGTCATATCCCGGCTTGCATTCAGTTGGGGAACGGGTAATATTGTTCCCCACAAATCGGCACGTAGCGCAGCCTGGTAGCGCATCGTCATGGGGTGGCGAGGGTCGAGAGTTCGAATCTCTCCGTGCCGACCAAATCATTCATCGGTAAGTTGTTTCAACGACCGGTAACCCCTTAAGAACCCGCATTCTCTTTGAGTTTGCGGGTTTTTTAATGCTCAGTTATCCCATCTGTTTTTATCAAGAAACCACCCCCACTCCGATTGTAAATCGAGGAAAAACTTCTATTATTTTATGGTATACGTCATTGCCCTGAAGGATTTACATGAGAGTTAATGGACTTACAAAAGGATTTTTCATCCTGATTCTGCTGATCGTCACCCTCGCGTTTTTCGACGTCCTTTCCCCTTATTATTCAGCTATTTTATGGGCGGCGATTCTGGCGGTCATCTTCAACCCCGTTAAGAACAAACTGCGTAGCCGCCTGAATGAACGCAACGGGCTTGCGTCACTGCTTACCGTCGTCATTATTTGTCTGATCGTCTTCACCCCTCTGGCGATTATTCTCTCGTCGCTGGCCTTTGAATTGAATGTGGTTTACACCAAGCTACAGCACAACGACACTCAGTTTCCGACGGTAGTCGCCAGCCTGTTTGCACACCTGCCTGAATGGGCCCGCAGCTTCCTCTCTGAGCATAACCTGGATAGCGCTGACCAAATTCAGCAGCAGCTTTCTGACGTTGCCCTAAAAGGGGGTCAGTATCTTGCCGGGAGCGCATTCCTGATTGGCAAAGGTACCTTCGGTTTTACTGTCAGCTTCGGCATCATGCTCTATTTACTGTTTTTCCTGCTGAAAGATGGTCCGCAGTTGGTGAGGGAAATTCTTGAGTCTTTGCCACTGTCAAATCACGTTAAACAGCACCTGTTCGCCAAATTTGCCGCCGTCGCGCGGGCAACAGTAAAAGGGACCGTCGCGGTGGCGATTGTCCAGGGCGCGCTTGGCGGGCTGGCGTTCTGGATTGTCGGTATTGATGGCAGCATCTTGTGGGGGGCGCTGATGGCATTTCTGTCGCTAATCCCGGCGGTGGGCTCCGCGATTATCTGGGTTCCGGCGGCTGTCTATCTTTTTGCCACCGGACAGATATGGCAAGGTGCCTTTATCGTTGGCTTCTTCGTGATAGTGATAGGTCTGGTGGATAACATCCTCCGCCCTCTGCTGGTGGGCAAAGATACCAAAATGCCGGACTATCTGATCCTGATATCTACCCTTGGTGGGATGGAAATCTATGGTATCAATGGCTTTGTTATCGGCCCGCTGATTGCCGCGCTATTTATTGCCTGCTGGAACCTTCTTTCCGGGCGCGATCACGCCGGAAACATCGATGAGATAGATGAAGACTTCTTAGAAGAGGGAAAAAACCGCGAGGAGTAGCGCATTACCTTAATGAACAGGGGCTTCCCCCTGTTCAACACGATGACAAAAGTGATTACTTAGTGTAATCCTTAAGTTAAGGCCGCTACCCCTCGCAATCTCAGCAGAATTTATAACTATATATTGTGAAAATTTTGGTAAACACAACCTACCTTCCACCTTGATAATGCTACTATTGTGCTATTGAGGATTGATAAAAAAGGATTACTCACGTGAAAAAAATCACTACGTTCGCCGTTTCCCTGCTGGCCGTTGCCTGCATTTCCACCAGCGCCCTGGCCGCAGAACAGCCGCTAGAAAAAATCGCCCCCTACCCGCAGGCTGAAAAAGGGATGAAGCGTCAGGTGATTCAGCTCCCGCAGCAGCAGGATGAATCGGTGTTGAAAGTTGAGCTGATGATTGGCCAAACGCTGGAAGTCGACTGCAATCGTCACCGCCTGGGCGGTCAACTAGAAAGCAAAACCCTTGAAGGCTGGGGCTACGACTACTACGTATTTGATAAAGTGACCTCGCCGGTCTCAACAATGATGGCCTGCCCGGAGGGTAAAAAAGAGCAGCAATTTGTAACCGCAGGGCTGGGTGATGCAGGAATGCTGCGCTACAACAGCAAACTGCCTATCGTGGTGTATACCCCGGCTAACATTGAAGTGAAATATCGTATCTGGAGAGCGGACGAGACCATCGGCAATGCCGTTGAACGTTAATGCCTGAGGATAGAATCCGGCGGCCTGAGCCGCCGGACAATGGGTTACAGCGCAATATCAGCAATAGGTTTGCCTTCCGGCAGCGGCTTCAGCTCCGCCTGCGGAACATCATCAGTCACGGTAATCGGATCATAGTGTAGTTCCAGCACTTCACTGGTCCACGCCAGCGCCTTTTCGATTTCTGCCGCATTGCCATCCAGACGCGTACCGTAGCTCGGCACTATCTCTTTCAGCTTCGCCTGCCAGGCTGCTGAATCGACCTTGTCCTTAAACACTTTTTCCATCAGCTGCAGCATAATCGGCGCGGCGGTAGAAGCCCCAGGCGATGCGCCCAGCAGCGCGGCCACGGTCCCTTCATCATCGCTGACCACTTCGGTTCCGAGACGCAGAACGCCGCCTATCTTCTTATCGCGTTTGATAATCTGCACACGCTGACCTGCCTGCCATAAGCGCCAGTCTTCTTTACGCGCCTCAGGATAGTACTCGCACAGCGCCGCATGACGATCTTTGTCTTTTTGCAGCACCTGGCTAATCAGGTATTTCACCAGATCGAAGTTATCCAGACCCACGTTGAGCATCGGCATGATGTTCGAGGTATTAGTGGAGGCCAGCAGATCCCAAAGCGAGCCGTTTTTCAGGAAACGCGTTGAGAAGGTGGCAAACGGCCCAAACAACACCACGCGCTTACCGTCGATAATACGGGTGTCGATATGCGGAACCGACATCGGCGGCGCGCCCACCTCTGCCTGACCATAGACTTTCGCCAGGTGATGCTCGACCACCTCCGGGTTCTCGCACACCAGGAACTGCCCGCCAACCGGGAAGCCCGCATACTCTTTGGCCTGCGGAATACCGGTTTCCTGCAACAGGGTCAGGGCTGCACCACCAGCACCGATAAAGATAAATTTGGCTTTGATGACGCGTTTCTGATGACGATTGTTGGCATCCGCCAGCGTCGCGGTCCAGCTCTTGTCGGCATTGCGCTTAAAACGGCGCACCACGGTACCCAGTTGGAGAGAGAAATTTTCATGAGTTTTCAGCCCGGCAATCAGCTGACGGGTGATTTCACCGTAGTTGACGTCGGTGCCCATTTCCGTGCGGGTGGCAGCCACTTTCTGCTGCGGATCGCGCCCTTCCATCACCAGCGGAGCCCACTGTTTAATTTGTTGATGATCTTCAGAGTAGCGAATGCCGCGGAACAGTTCGCTTTGCTGTAAAGCTGCGTAGCGGGCGCGCAGGAAGTTGACGTTATCCTCACCCCACACAAAGCTCATGTGCGGCACGCTGTTAATAAAGGATTTCGGCTTATTGAGAATGCCGCGCGTCACCTGGTGGGCCCAAAACTGACGAGAAATCTGGAAGGATTCGTTGATATCAACTGCTTTATCGATATTAATTCCGTTAGCAGTTTGCGGCGTATAATTCAGCTCCATCAGCGCGGCATGTCCGGTACCCGCGTTGTTCCAGCCGTTTGAGCTCTCTTCCGCGACGCTGGACATCTGCTCGACCATGGTAATAGACCAATCTGGTTCCAGTTCCTGGAGCCAGGTTCCCAACGTGGCGCTCATGATGCCGCCGCCGATCAACAATACATCCGTCTCTTGCTCATGGCGGGTGTTGGTCCGAGTGTTATTGGAACCAACCGCCTGTGAGCTGGGTACGGCCATCTTTTTCTTCATCGAATTTGAGCCTTACTTTTACTCGCTTTTGTTATATAGCGCAGGTGAAACGATTCTCGGCTTCAAAGGTAACACTGAAGAAAAAAAATTTAAATATTGTTTAAATTTTAAGTTTAGTTTTGAGATCTGTTATAAAAATGTTTAATAAATGTGTATCGCAAATCACATTTTGTACTGGTGTGAAGTCTGTTTCCGCGCTATCATCCCCGGTTTTGTGACGGACTGCACGAAAGCATCGGCTGATACCACATCCGTTTTTTTATAATCTGCGAACTTTTTTTATGCCCCCTGTTTCTGATTCCGCTACCATCGGCAACGCTGGCACATTAAGCCAGATACTGCGTTCGCCCGCGCTACTGACGCGCGAAACCCTGGCAGGCGTGCTGACCGCACTGGCCCTGATCCCCGAGGTTATCTCCTTTTCCGTTATTGCTGGCGTTGACCCAAAGGTTAGCCTGGTCGCTTCTGTGGTGCTGTGTCTGGCGATGTCAGTACTGGGCGGTAGACCGGCCATGGTCACTGCCGCTGCCGGTTCAGTCGCGCTGGTCATCGGGCCACTGGTGCACCAACATGGCGTTGGCTATATTCTGCCTGCGGTCATTCTTGCGGGGATGATTCAAATTTTGTTTGGTGTATGCGGTATGGCGCGCCTGATGCGCTTTATTCCGCAGGCGGTGATGACCGGTTTCGTCAATGCGCTAGGGATCCTCATTTTTTTCGCCCAGGTACCGCATTTCTGGAGCAAGCAGCCGCTGATTATCGGCTTGTTTGTTTTAACGCTGTTGATTGTGCTGTGGGCACCGCGCTATATCAAGGCCATCCCCTCGCCGCTGATTGCTATCGTTCTGCTGACTCTGTTTACCGTTTTCAGCGGCCAACTGCTGCCTACCGTTGGCGATGAGGGCCCGATGGGCGGCGGATTACCTGGATTGACCAGCCTGATAGTGCAGCTGGACTTAACAACGCTGCAAATTATCTGGCCCTGCGCGCTCAGTATCGCCTTTGTCGGCCTGATGGAGTCGCTGCTGACGGCTAAATTAGTCGATGACCTGACCCATACCCCTTCCAGTAAATCGCGTGAGAGCGCTGGTCTGGGGATTGCCAATATTCTTGCCGGGTTTTATGGCGGCATTGCCGGATGCGCGATGATCGGCCAGACCATTGTTAACGTCGAAATGGGCAAAGCCCGCAGCCGCGTCTCCACGATTGCCGCTGCCCTGGTGCTATTGCTGTTAGTGACCGCATTAAGCGAAGTGATGGCAAAAATTCCGATGGCCGTTCTCGCCGGGGTGATGGTCATTGTGGCGGTGAAAACCTTTAGCTGGCACAGTATTCGTCCGACGGAGCTGGCGCATAATCCGTGGCCGGAAACGCTGGTGATGCTGGTGACCGTCGGCGCAACCGTCGGTACCAGCAATCTGGCGATTGGCGTCCTGGCGGGTCTGGTCTCAATGGCCTTGATTCCCCGCCGCCTGCGCAATAAACCGCAGGCTACATCAGAAAAATCGTCGCCAGCCCAAGAAAAATAAAGAACCCACCGGTGTCGGTGATAGCGGTAATCATGACGCTGGAGCCGACTGCGGGATCGCGCCCCAGCTTGACCATCACCATCGGGATAATAACGCCCATCATCGCCGCCATCAGCAGGTTCAGCATCATTGCCAGCGTCATCACGCCACCGAGCTGCGGATCGTCGTACAGCCACCAGGTTATAGCGCCCATGATCCCGCCCCAGACGATCCCGTTGATCAGCGCAACGCCCATTTCGCGTAAAATCAGAAAGGTGAAACTTCCCGGCTGAATATGCTGCAACGCCATTGCACGGACGATCATAGTAATCGTCTGATTACCGGTGTTGCCGCCGATCCCCGCGACAATCGGCATCAGCGAGGCCAGTGCGACCAATTGTGAAATAGTATGTTCAAAACCGTCAATAACGCGGGAGGCGATAAACGCGGTGCACAAATTCACCGCCAGCCAGGCCCAGCGGGTTTTCACCGCTTTGCTCACCGGGGCAAACACGTCATCATCATTACTCAAACCACCCATTCGGCGTAAATCGTTGTCGGTCTCTTCGTAGACCACATCGACGATCTCATCGATGGTCAAACGCCCCATTAACTTGCCGTCAGCATCAATAACGGCGGCGCTAAGTAAGTCGTCACGTTCAAACGTTCGCGCCACCTTTTCTGCATCTTCATGCGGCTGGAAGGTAACCGGATCGCCTTCCATCACTTCCCCTACCCGCTTCTGCGCATTGTTAAGCAGGATGGTTTGTAGTTCCAGTTCGCCCAGCAGCAGCTTGTTGCGGGTGGTCACAAACAGCTTATCGGTGTTTTCCGGCATTTTGCCTAGCCGCCGCAGGTAGCGCTGTACCGCCGCAAGCGTCGCTTCCGGGCGAACGGTGATGACCTCGAATTCCATGATCGCGCCGACGGTATTATCGGCATAGCGCATCATCTGGCGAATACGTGCACGCTTATCCGCAGGCAGCGTCGCCAGCAGGCGTCCGGTCAGATCACGCGGTAAGTGTTGCAGCAGGTAGACCTGTTCATCAATATCGAGATTTTGCAGCGCAAACAGCAGGTCATGATCGCTCATCTCTTCGATGAGATCGCCCCAGACGCTTTCCGATGCCTCGAGCAGCACCTCACCGCGTTTATCATCCGCCACCAGTCGCCAGAGCGCGTTACGTGCGTCGTAAGGCAACGCTTCGAGCGCATCGGCAAGATCCGGAGGCGGCAGGTGAGAAACCAGCACTTCCACTTCGGCCAGATCGTCGGCCAATGTACCTTCATCGTAGCGTTCAGCCAGGGTTAATTTACCCAGCAATGAGGAAGTGACGGCTTTATCGGTGCTCAGCAACCAAATGAGACGGGCGCGCTCTTCGTCGCGCAATCTGGCGCTTTTTTTATGCAAAACGGACATCGGTCAGGCAATCCTTGTAAAAATATCTGTCAGACCAGCAGGCCGGAAGCCTTAAGCATAGCGCGAGGAGGCGGAAATAATAACCGTTATGAATTTAGTCGATGGAAAAAAAAGCAGCCAGAGGAAATCCCGGAGGACGGCTAACGCCTCCGGGATGTAGCAAAGTTATCAGGCAGTACGAGCAACCGCATCGCGAGTCGCCAGTTCGCGCTCTTTTCCGGTTAGCTCAGAAAGTTGGCCACCGCGCATTTCCAGCAGCCTGTCGGCATGCTGAAAGTAGTGGTCATCATGGCTGATAGCAAAAATGGTTTTACCCATTTGCTGCATCAGCGGCAACAGCACCTGGTAGAATTCCCGGCGGAAATGCGGGTCCTGATCCGCCGCCCACTCATCCAGCATGATAATATCTCGCTCTTCCGCCAGCGCCAGCAGCAGCGCTACGCGCTTTTTCTGTCCCTTCGACAGCTTCAGGTCGAGAATTTTACCGTTATCCAGCTCAAGCTTATGACCCATTTTCAGATAACCCAGCCACTTGTCTACCAGCGCTGAATCCGCCGTTTTCCCTTCCGGGCCCAGCAGTCTATCGAACAGCCAAACATCGGTAAATACCGCCGAAAACAGCTTACGATAATCTTCCGGTTTATCTGCCGCCATCGGCTGACCGTCGAGTAAAATTTGCCCGGAAACCGGTTGATATAACCCGGTCAGCAACATGGCCAACGTCGATTTGCCGCTGCCGTTACCGCCAATCAGGAATACCAGCTCACCGCGCTTGAGGGTCATATTAATCGGCCCCACGGCAAAGCTGTTATCAGGATAATGAAACGCGACATCGCGCAGTTCCAGAGTCTGCCAGTGGGGATGCGCCTGGGGCTGCGGGAATTCAGCGCGATACGGCGCAAGCGAAAACTTATGCAGCTTATTGAACGCCACCTGAGCGCTGAGCAGCGTTGGCAGCGCGCCAACCGCGGAAAGCAGCGGCGTGCGCAGAAATAACAGCGTCAGAGAGTAGGTTGCCGCCACGGCGGTATTGGCCCACCCGAGGCTATTAGCCATCCAGAAGACCAGGCCAATTGCGCCCAGCATCATAATATTCGACCAGTTCACCGCGCTCAAGTGGAAGGTGTCAGCGCGAACAATATGGTGGCGATATTCACGAGCATCAGGAAGATACAGCTGGTTAAACACATATTCAGCACGTTCGCGATTAAGGGTCAGCTCTTTACGCCCCTCGAGAACCGTCTGGTAATCGTGATACAGCTTGTCTTCGGTTTCGCGCAGAGAGGCCATATGTTTATAGACCCGCGACACCAGCATAAAGCCGCCCCAGATGGTTAACGCCATCCATAGCGCAGTGATCAGCATCATTTTTCCCGACAGCCAGGCCAGGTAAGCGGCGGAACCGAAGGTCAGAATAATCCCCTGCACCAGCTCTGGCAGGCGCACGAAGGCTATGGTGATATTGCGAATGTCGCTGGTTAAACCAGCCAGCAGCGACGCGCTGCCGATTTTCTCAATCTTTTCGATTTGGGTATCAAGAATACGCTTAATAAATTCGCCGCGAAGACGATAGACGAAGTGGTGCCCGAGCGTGGTCAACGCCAGTTGTGAGCCAAGCGTGACCGCCATCAGCAGCAACAGTAGGCCCAAAAATTCCGGCAACACCGTCAGCGAGGTATCGGCAATGGTCATCAGGCGCAGGTTTATAAAGGCAATGAGCCCGATCCCGAGCGCCGCGCTGAGCAGACTTAAAGCAATAACGGAAATAAACGGCCAGCGATACTGACGCCAGACAAGAAGAAGAAGTTCCATAAGACAACCCGGGCAAGCAAAAACAGCCAGCAGTTTAAACTGCTCGCCGATGACAGCAAGAATAATTCTTATTTTTATTCTTTATTGCCTGCCAGACGAAAAGTGAGACTGTAGCGGCAGCTACCGGTGTCGGGATGAGTCCCCTCTTTCAGCGGCTGAATACCGTGGTAAAACAGCCGTGATTCACCGCCCCAGACCACCACATCGCCGTGCTCCAGCAGCACCCGCCGGAGCGGATCGTTACGCTGTTTACCGCCAAACTGAAATACTGCCGGGAGCCCCAGTGAGACAGAGACAATAGGCGCGCGCAGATCGTGCTCATCTTTATCCTGATGCAGCGACAGCTTCGTCCCCGGTTGATAGCGGTTGATAAGACAAGCATCAGGCGCAAATCTCTCATAACCGCACGCAGAAGCGGCCTCTGTGGCCAGCTCTCGCAATAGCGGCGGCATCGGCGGCCAGCGTTTGCCCGTCAGCGGATCCTCGGGAGAGTAGAGATAGCCGTGCTGATTGGTAGTCCAGCCCAATTCGCCGCAGTTAGTCATCGCGACCGACATCGTATAGCCGCCAGGCGTCACCATCTGACGAAAAGGCGAACGGCTGGCAATATCAGTAATTGCCAACAACAAGGCCGGGGCGCGTTCGCGAGCATAGCGGCGTAAAATTACCGCCCCCGGTGCCAGCGGCTCTTGCCAGGGCGGCGTATCGGCAAAAAGATCGAGCATCAGTTCTCCTCAGTTTGCGCTTCGCGCGCTAGCAGTAATGCTTTACGCGCGATTCCCCAACGATAGCCGGACAGAGCCCCGCCCTCGCGAACCACCCGATGACACGGGATAACCATTGCTAGCTTGTTGGCGGCACAGGCGCTTGCCACCGCCCTGACCGCGCGGGGACGGTCAATACTTTGCGCCACCTGGCGATAGCTACGCGTTTCTCCCGCCGGGATCTGGCGCAGAGCCTGCCAGACCTGAAGCTGGAAAGCGGTGCCGCGAAGATCCAGCGGCAAAGAGATTAGCTGGCGATGGTCGTTAAGATGCGCAAATACCTGAGCGACTCGCTGATGAAAAACGTCATCACCAGGCTGCAGACGTGCATTGGGAAATATTTTGCCTAATTCCTCATGTAGCGACGTATCGTCATCACCCGGCAGCACGGCGCATATGCCCCGTTCACTTTCAGCCACCAGGCAGCGTCCCAGCGGGCCGTCGTCACATACCCAGGTAATATCGGTATCATCGCCGCCACGGCGAAACTGGCTGGCGGTCATTCCCAGCGCGGCATCAGCCTGCTGATAGTAGCTACTGGTATCCGGAAAACCGGCGGCCAAAGCAGCGTCCGTAACCGTCCGCCCCTGACCCAACGCCTCGCGTAAACGGCGCGCGCGCCAGGCCTGTTGCCAGGCTTTGGGCGTCATTCCGGTAACGGATTTAAAAAGACGGTGAAAATGAAAGGGGCTGACCGCAAGCTCACGGGACAGCGCTTCGAGAGTTATCGGTGTTTCTTGCTCCAGCAGACGACAAGCGGCGGCCACTTTTTCCACTTTCTGCTGCTGTGGATCGGTTTTATCCGGCTGGCAGCGTTTGCACGGGCGAAACCCTGCCGCCAGCGCGGCTTCAACGTTGGGGTAAAAACGCACATTCTCCCGCAGCGCCCGCCGTGAACGGCAGGACGGACGACAGCAAATGCCGGTGGTCAGCACGGCAAAAACGAACTGGCCATCGGCACGAATGTCGCGCTCGCATACAGCCTGCCAGCGACGCTCATCGGTATCAATCATCATCGGTTTCATAACGGACTCCTGCAGTAAGTGTATCTTCAGTCTGGGCCGAAGTCCGTTAGCAAAAACCCGAAATCTTGCGGTTTAATTTTTCTCGCCGACAAGGAACGCGCGGAACTGCGGCGACATCCAGGTTTTAAACCCTTCACCTTCTTTGATAATCATATACACTGCCAGTCCCTGTTCACGCACTACGTCCTGCGCCCTCTTCGGCCCTAACACCATCAGTCCGGTATCCCAGCCGTCGGCTTCCAGCGCCGTTGGGGCGATAACCGTCACCGAAACCAGCTTATGATCGATCGGTCGCCTGGTTTGTGGATCGATAACGTGCGAGATGCGCTTACCGTCCAGCTCATAGTAGTTGCGATAGCTGCCGGAGGTGCTGATACCGTGGCCGTTAATATCAACGATCGCCTGAACGGCGTTTTCGCGGTCGGTCGGCTTCTGGATCGCCACCCGCCACGGCTGCCCTTCGGCATTCATTCCGCGACTCACCAGCGCGCCACCTACGGAAACCAGGTAACGCGAGATCCCTTCTTGTTCCATCAGGCGCGCTAAGTGATCGGCAGCGTATCCTTCGCCCACGGTGGAAAGATCGACAAACAGATCCGGAATGTCTTTTTGCAAAAACTGCTTGTCAGCCTGGTTAATAACCGTCAAATGCTGTAACCCACTGCGCGCTTTTGCCGCGGCAATTTGCTGCGCATCCGGCGTTTTTACCGGCTGTTTATCCGGGCCAAAACCCCATAAATTGACCAATGGCCCGACGGTAATATCCATCGCGCCATGGGTTTTAGCGCCAATGCGCAGCGATAGGGTGACGATATCCGCCATCGCCTCACTGACCGGCCAGGGTGTGGTGCTCGGTGAATGGTTGAAACGCATCAGCGCCGAATCGTTTTTCCATGTTGAGAGCAGACGATCGTCGGCATCCAGCTGAGCCTGCACCTTCTGGCGCAGCTCCTGGGCCTTTGCTTCATCAACATTGATCACGCTGACTCGCCAGAACGTGCCCATGGTTTTACCATCCAGCACGGTGGCAGCAGATTTTGGCGTCTGTGGAGAGGTGGCTGAATCACAGCCTGAAAGTAGTACGCAGACCCCAAACAGGGCGGCGCGGAAAAAAGTGATATCCATAAAAATTGGCTTCCTCTTACTGGGATTCAAAGAGTACACCAGCAAGGTTAAACCGGGCATAAAAAAAGGCGCCATCGGCGCCTTTTTCGAAACTTCAGCGTGCTTAGAACTGGTAAACCAGGCCCAGAGCAACGATGTCGTCGGTAGAAACACCGGCGTTACGAGTAAAGCTGTTGTCGTCCAGCAGGTTGATTTTGTAGTCAACGTAGGTGGACATGTTTTTGTTGAAGTAGTAGGTCGCGCCTACATCAACGTATTTCAGCAGATCCTGGTCGCCGTAACCTTCCAGATCCTTACCTTTGGACTGCAGGTAAGCAACGGATGGACGCAGACCGAAGTCGAACTGGTACTGAGCAACAACTTCAAAGTTCTGTGCTTTGTTAGCAAAACCTTGGTTGCCAGCGCGAGTTGCGTTGTAGGTCTGGGTGTACTGAGTCGCCAGGTAGATATTGTTGGCGTCATATTTCAGACCACCGGTGTAGGTTTCAGCGTTGTCACCACGACCCAGAGCAGGTTGAGTGTTCTGATCGCTGGTACGTTTAGAGTGAGAATACGCGAAACCAGCGCTGATACCTTCCCAGATATCATAAGTTACAGCAGTGCCGTAACCGTCACCGTTCTGTTTGTTCCAGCTACGACCGTTATTGGTAGAACCTTCACCGCTTACGCTACCGTTTTTACCCTGATACTGCAGAGCAAAGTTCAGGCCGTCAACCAGACCGAAGAAGTCAGAGTTACGGTAAGTTGCAACGCCGTTAGCACGAGACTGCAGGAAGTTGTCAGAACCGTAGGTGTCGCCGCCGAATTCCGGCAGAACGTCAGTCCAGGAAGTCACGTCGTAGACAACGCCGTAGTTACGACCGTAGTCGAAAGAACCCGCGTCGCCGAATTTCAGACCTGCAAATGCCAGACGAGTCCATGCCTGATCGCTGGAGCTTTCAGTGTTGTTCGCCTGAACGTTGTATTCCCACTGGCCGTAACCGGTCAGCTGGTCGTTGATCTGAGTTTCGCCTTTGATGCCCAGACGCATGTAGGTCTGGTCGCCATCTTGGCCTTTGTCGTCAGAGAAATAGTGCAGACCGTCGATTTTACCGTACAGGTCTAATTTGTTGCCATCTTTGTTATAGACTTCAGCCGCATTTGCTGCGCCCGCTACCAGCAGAGCTGGTACCAGGAGGGACAGTACTTTAACTTTCATGTTATTAACCCTCTGTTTGTTATATGCCTTTTATTATTGCCACTGCTTACTGATTACCCTTCTAATCAGTCGGCTATTTCATTGTGCTGCAAAATACAGAATAATCCAACAAGAATATGATACTAAAACTTCTAAAATGTTTCCAAATGCGCACAAGATGTTTCAATTTGTAAATCAGAGGGAACTTTTTTTATCTCGATATAGACCATTTAAATAAGCACTAATAATCAAAAAATTAAAATTATCAAACAATATCAATATGTTATCAGGTTATATTCCTATAGCACTGAATGGTAAAACAAAAATCTCAACTGAGACTAAAATTAATCCCGCTATCATCATTAACTTTATTTATTACCGTCATTCAGTTCTGAATGTCTGTTTACCCCTATTTCCACCGGATGCCTCGCATCCGGTTTTTTTTACCCTTCTTTACACATCTTTAATTATTCCCATCCTGGCACAACAAAAAATAACGGTTATTAATCAAACAACTTACGCGCCGAGTTAAGGTTATTCGCACAATTTCTTGTTAATTAGTGCTATTTAATTTGAAAAATCGGTAAGTAATTGTACAAAAACAATCGCACTGTTCATGTTTGTCAGCCGCCGCGGATCTAAGATGAATCTCAAGGCAAATAAAACAATGTATGATATTCAGTTGTATGGATTTACGGCATTAGCCCTTATACTGGCTATAGCATCCGTCCTGCTCCCAGTTACCCGGGCGCAACGTTCCGTTTACAAACACTGATGAGTCATACTCTCACACGATGACCCCGAAAAAATTTTCCCTGATCCCCGGCAACATTACCCGTTTCTTCATTTTAATGGTCATCGTCCTGCTGGCGACGATGGGGGTCATGATTCAAAGCGCCGTCAACGCATGGCTGAAAGACAAAAGTTATCAGGTTGTCGATGTCAGCTATGACTTGCATAAGCGTATTGATACCTGGCGCTACGCCACCTGGCAAATATATGACAACATCGCGGCAACCTCTCCCGGCGCAACCGGAGAGAGCGGTTTACAAGAAACGCGTTTGAAGCAGGATGTTTACTACCTGGAGAAACCCAGGCGCAAAACAGAAGCGCTGATTTTTGGCTCTCATGACAGCTCAACGCTGGAAATGACGCAAAAAATCACCAACTATCTCGACATCTTATGGGGCGCGGAGACCATTCCCTGGTCGATGTATTACCTTAACGGACTCGATAACAGCCTTATTTTAGTTTCAACGCTGCCGTTAAAAGATCTCTCCTCCAGCTTTAAAGAGTCAACCATCAGCAGCGTCGTGGAGTCCCGACGGGCCGAAATGTTGCTCCAGGCAAATACATTAGATGAACGTGAGACATTTTCGTCACTGCGTCATCTCGCATGGCAGAACGGTTACTACTTTACTTTACGCACCACTTTTAACCAGCCGGGTCACCTGGCGACCGTTGTGGCTTTCGATCTCCCCATTAACGATCTCATTCCTCCCGGTATGTCGCTGGAGAGCTTCCGTCTTGAACCCGATCCGTCGCAAAGCATCAGCAACAATCCGGACAAAGAAGCCACCGATATCGTCAGCATCAACTTTAATGGCCCGCGGATTGAAATTACCACCACGATTAATACCACCGGTATGCGGCTGGTTTGGATGGTGCCCTTCAGCGAGCTGATTCTGGAATCCTTACAGAATATTTTGCTACCGCTGCTGTTGAATATCGGCCTGCTGGCGCTGACGCTGTTCGGTTTCACGACCTTTCGCCACTACAGCGGCCGTAAAGACGTGGTCAGCACAGCGGTATCTTCGACAGCCAATAGCGAATTGCGCGCCCAACGCGCAATCCATGAAGAGATTGTCTCGCTGCTGCCATTGGGGCTGTTGGTTCATGACCAGGAGGCTAACCGTACGATAATCAGCAATCCTATCGCCGATCATCTGCTGCCACATTTGAACCTGCAGAATATTATCAATATGGCCGATCAGCACCAGGGCGTCATTCAGGCCACAGTAAATAATGAATTGTATGAAATTCGCCAGTTCCGCAGCCAGGTCTCGCCGCGTACGCAAATCTTCATCATTCGCGATCAGGATCGTGAAGTTCTGGTCACCAGGAAACTCAAACAGGCTCAACGTCTGTACGAGAAAAACCAGCAAGGCCGCGCTGCCTTTATGCAGCATATCGGCGCTGCGCTAAAACAACCTGCGCAAACGCTGGCAGAAGAAGCGGCGGCGCTCGGTATTACTGAAAGCCATAAGCTGGCCCAGCATGCAGATGAACTGGTACAACTGGTGGATGAGATTCAACTGGCAAACCTCCTTGAGAGTGATAGCTGGAAAAGCGCCCAGGGCCTGTTCTCCATACAGGGACTCATAGATGAAGTGGTACCTGAAGTCTTACCGATCATCAAACGCAAAGGGCTGCAGCTACTGATTAACAATGCACTACCGGCAAATGAGCAACGTTACGGCGATCGTGATGCGTTGCGCCGCACGCTTTTACTGTTAATTCAGTACTCAGTCACCACTACTCAGATTGGCAAAATCACTCTGGAAGTGAGTAAAGATGAGTCGGCAGACGATCGCCTGACCTTCCGTATTCTTGATACCGGTAATGGGGTTTCCGGTGACGAAATCGATAATATGCACTTCCCGTTCCTCAACGAGACGCAGTCAGACCTCTATGGTAAAGCTAACGCCCTTACCTTCTGGCTCTGCGATCGCCTGACCCGCAAGCTCGGTGGACAGTTGAATATCAAAGCCCGCGAGTCGCTGGGTACCCGCTATTCCTTACATCTTAAAATGGCGGCCAGTGAAGAAGAGAGTGATTCAGGGGAACATCTACTGGATGATGTTGTGGTATTGCTTGATGTTACCTCTAATGAGGTGCGCCGTATCGTTACGCGCCAGCTCGAAAGCTGGGGCGCGACCTGCATCTCGCCGGATGATAGAATAACAAGTCAACAATATGATCTCTTTTTAACGGATAATCCGTCTAATCTTACTGCTTCAGGCTTGCTTTTAAGCGATGATGAAGTCGGGATTCATAAGATTAGCTCAGGTCAGCTCCGCGTCAATTTTAATATCAGCACCGCGATGCAGGAAGCTATTCTACAGCTGATAGAGCAGCAACTGGCTGATGAAGAGGGGCAGCACTCTCCCCCTGAAAGCGTGAGTAACGCCGAACTGCATGCCAGCGGCTATTACGCGCTGTTTGCCGACACGGTACCAGATGATGTTAAGAGGCTGTATAATGAACTGGCAACGAGCGATTTAGCCGCGCTGGCGCAAACCGCTCACCGCCTCAAAGGGGCGTTTGCTATGCTTAATCTGGTACCCGGCAAGCAATTATGTGAAACGCTTGAGCATCTGATTCGTGAAAAAGATACTCAAGGCATAGAAAAATATATCAGCGACATTGACGTCTACGTCAAGAGCTTGCTGTAGCAAGGTAGCCTAATACATGAACAATATGAACGTAATTATTGCCGATGACCATCCGATCGTACTGTTCGGTATTCGTAAGTCACTTGAGCAAATCGAGTGGGTGAACGTTGTTGGCGAGTTTGAAGACTCCACGGCATTAATCAACAATCTTCCTAAGCTGGACGCTCACGTCCTGATTAGCGACCTATCCATGCCCGGCGACAAGTACGGTGATGGGATTACGCTTATCAAATACATCAAGCGTCATTTCCCGGATCTGTCGATCATTGTACTCACGATGAATAACAACCCGGCGATCCTGAGCGCGGTACTGGATCTGGATATCGAAGGGATCGTACTGAAACAGGGCGCACCGACCGATCTGCCGAAAGCGCTGGCCGCACTGCAGAAAGGCAAGAAATTCACCCCGGAGAGCGTTTCGCGTCTGCTGGAAAAAATCAGCGCCGGTGGTTACGGTGACAAACGCCTGTCGCCAAAAGAGAGTGAAGTATTGCGCCTGTTCGCCGAAGGCTTCCTGGTTACCGAGATCGCCAAAAAGCTGAACCGTAGTATCAAAACCATCAGTAGCCAGAAAAAATCGGCGATGATGAAACTCGGCGTGGAAAACGATATCGCCCTGCTGAACTACCTCTCTTCCGTTTCTCTGAGTTCGACGGATAAAGACTAACCGCTCTCTTCCCGGATAGCGCCACGCTATCCGGGAAAATCCCTTACGCCCTTCCCTTGCGCACCCGTGTGGCATAGACCGTCAATGTTTGTTTGATAATATCAAGGGTTACCGGCTTGGATAAACAGCTATCCATACCGGACTCCAGACAGCGCTGCTTCTCTTCAGCCAGCGCATTAGCGGTCACGCCAATTACCGGCAACGTCAATCCCAGTTGACGAATGCGCTGAGTCAGTCGATAACCATCCATATTCGGCATGTTGACGTCACTGAGCACAATATCAATATGCTGTTTACTCAGCACGTTAAGCGCATCGACCCCATCGTTTGCGGTGACGCACTGATAGCCCAGAGATCCCAGTTGATCGGCCAAAAGACGCCGATTGATTGGATGATCATCCACCACCAGAATCATCATGTCATCATTGTCGGCAGTTTGCGTTTCTGGCGCGGATAGCACGGGGTCGTTTTCCGCGCTATCGACGGCGATATGGAAGATGCGTCCGAGCAGCGACAGCAGTTCATGCGGCGTCGTGACGCTATGCAACCACTCACCCGGCGCTCGCTCTAGCGGAATTCCGATATGCCGACGGCAGAAGATAATCACGGAGCTTCCTGGCCATGCCGCATTAGTCTCGCTATCGGTCAGCAAAATATCATCCATTCCCGGCGCTTGCCCTTTAAAACGACGGACCGGAATACCGTGGTATTTCAGCAACGACTCGACAAACAGCGCCAAAGAGGTGTTATCAATCGCCAGCCAACAGCATTTGTCAGACAGGCTATCAACAATCAGCGGCGGCGTATTTTGTACGCCATACAGTGGAATTCGAATAGTGAACCGGCTACCCATGCCCGGTTCCGTTTCGACAGCAATATCGCCATCCATCATGCTGATAAGCTTTTCACAAATCGCCAGACCGAGACCGGTTCCCTGGAAGTTACGCTGCACGCCGGTACCGACCTGGAAGAACGGGTCGAACAGACGCACGACTTCTTTTGCCGGGATCCCTTCTCCGGTGTCGCGCACGCTAATTTGTAGGTAGTCGCCCGCCCGCTCTACATGCAGGATAATGCAGCCGGTATCAGTAAACTTGATCGCGTTACTCAGCAGATTTGAAATAACCTGCTGCAAGCGCATCGGATCGCCGGACATCAGCTGCGGCACGTCGGGTTCAATAAAGCAGTACAGCCCAAGTTGTTTACGCACCACCAACGGCAGGTAGTTAGCGGAAATGTGGTTCATCACTTCACGCGGCGAAAACTCCCGTGGTTCAATTTTGAGCTGCTCGGACTCAATTTTCGAGAAATCGAGGATATCGCTGATAATTTTCAGCAGCAGGCTGGAGGAGTTATTCATCGCCGTCACCAGGCGATCAACCCCCTTCGGCAGCTCTTTCGTCTGCAGCAAATCGAGATTGCCAATAATCCCATACAACGGCGTGCGCAGTTCGTGACTGACGGTGGCAAGGAACATCGATTTCGACTGGCTGGCCTGTTCTGCGGCCTGGGCCATCTCCTGCAGCGACTCCTCCATTTTGACGCGCGCCGAGACATCCACCAGCACGCAAATCGCCACGTTTTCATTACGATAGCGCGAGTGAACGAAGCTGATTTGCAGATTGGTATTATTACTGGTCAGCACGTCAACAAAGTTCACCTGCTGACCGCAGATGATCTGCGTTAACCGCTGCCGGTCCTCATGCGTCAACATGTTGAGATAGTTATGCGCCAGCTCGTTACTCAAGATATTAGTGCCGTCGAGCGTACGTAAAATACAGATCCCTACCGGCGCGGAAGCCACAATTTTTCGGTTGAACTGCTCATGCTCTTCCAGACGTTGGGCGTCATTTTCTGCCGGAATAAAAATCCGCCGCTCATACATCCGGGCCAGCGCAAAGAGGATAACTCCGGTCAGGATATTGAGCACAATGGCGTTAAGGATCAGCATCCGGATGCGTTCTAACACCTGTTCCACCGACACTGAATAGACGATGCTCAAAGATGACGGTGGCAGGCTTTTTTTCATCGCCAGTTCGCGAAAGCCCGAGGTATAGCCAAACCATAACCGTTCCTGCATCCACTTCGCGTCAGGTTTAATATTGCTGTCTGACCCGGCGAGCGAAATGAGTGACTGACCGTTATCGTCAAGAATAGTGACGTTCATCGGCAAACTACCCGGAGTAAAGAAACTTTCCATGCGGATAGTTTGTTCCACGCCAAGCATCGCCTGCAGCCGGTTAGCCATATATATCGGCGTCAGCGCGTAAAAATACCCAACGCCTGGACGCACGCCCTGGCTTATCCAGAACAGGTTGTTGCCACGTTCGTTTTGTGGAGCATTATGATATTGCTCGATACGTTGATGTAAAACTTTAAGCGCCTGATCTCGCTCCAGCGGCACATCCCGCAGGCCGAAGTTAGCCATACAGAGGTTATCACTGCCAATCAAAAAGATACGGTTGAGATCATACGCCGTAGAGAAGTTGTCGCGCCAATAGCGCATGAACCACGCCAGCGACTGCAGAGAGTTACGCCAGGTGGTGCTCATTAGCGCGCAGTCGGAATCAGGGTATAGCGGTTCAAAATTAGGGATCGCAATATCGCCATTCTGTACTGGCGCATCACCGCCTTCACTGCCGTTCATTGGCCGGTTACCCACGACGTATTTCAGCTCTTTGATAACATCTGCCGTGCGCTGAATATAACGCTGCGCCTGATCGGCATTCAGATTAAATTCCTGACGAATTTCCGATTCCCGATCATGCAGGGCATTAACGATGTAAAACACCGAGACAAAAGCGATCAGCATCCACAGCAGTACCGCCAGCGCTCTGAACAGGTAGCGTGAAACCTTTAACGTCGTATGGAAAGAAGCTAGATATTTCAATGTGGCGATGCTCGGCCGTCAGGGGCTCAACAGAATGGGGTTAAGGTAACGATAAAATAACAGTCCCGCAACGGGGAAACAAAAAGGGCCGGGGATAACCCCGACCCTTTCAGAACAATTACCGCAGAGAATTACTCTTCATCTTCGGCGATGTCGTCGTCAGTATCCGCTTCCGGCGCGATATCCTCATCGCCTTCCGCTGCGCTGCCGTCGATGGCATCCAGTTCTTCATCATCAACCGGCTCAGCAACACGCTGCAGGCCCACCACGTTTTCATCTTCTGCGGTACGGATGAGGATAACACCCTGGGTGTTACGCCCTACCACGCTGACTTCCGACACGCGGGTACGCACCAGCGTACCGGCATCGGTGATCATCATGATCTGGTCGGTATCAGTTACCTGCACCGCACCCACCACGGAACCGTTACGCTCGGTCACTTTGATCGAGATAACGCCCTGCGTCGCACGAGATTTGGTCGGATACTCTTCAGCCGCAGTACGTTTACCGTAGCCATTCTGCGTCACGGTCAGGATAGCCCCTTCACCACGCGGAATAATCAGAGAAACGACTTTGTCCTCGCCTGCAAGCTTGATACCGCGCACGCCGGTCGCGGTACGACCCATCGCACGAACAGCATCTTCTTTAAAGCGCACGACTTTACCGGCAGCAGAGAACAGCATAACTTCATCCTGACCCGAGGTCAGATCGACGCCAATCAGCTCATCGCCTTCGTTGAGGTTAACCGCAATAATACCGGCCGAACGCGGACGGCTGAACTCGGTCAGCGCCGTTTTCTTCACGGTACCGCTGGCGGTGGCCATAAAGACGTTCACGCCCTCTTCGTACTCGCGCACCGGCAGAATAGCGGTGATACGTTCGTTGGCTTCCAGCGGCAGCAGGTTGACGATCGGACGTCCACGCGCGCCACGGCTCGCTTCCGGCAGCTGATAAACCTTCATCCAGTACAGACGACCACGGCTGGAGAAGCACAGGATCGTGTCATGGGTGTTGGCCACCAGCAGACGATCGATAAAGTCTTCTTCTTTAATACGTGCCGCAGATTTACCTTTACCACCACGACGCTGAGCTTCGTAATCGGTTAACGGCTGATACTTCACGTAGCCCTGATGGGACAGCGTCACAACAACATCTTCCTGGTTGATCAGATCTTCGATGTTGATATCAGCGCTGTTAGCGGTGATTTCCGTACGACGCGCGTCGCCAAACTGTTCACGGACCAGCTCCAGCTCTTCGCGAATCACTTCCATCAGGCGATCGGCGCTGCCCAGAATGTGCAGCAGTTCAGCAATCTGTTCCAGCAGCTCTTTGTATTCGTCGAGCAGTTTTTCATGCTCAAGGCCGGTTAGTTTCTGCAAACGCAGATCCAGAATCGCCTGAGCCTGCTGTTCGGTCAGATAGTACTGGCCGTCGCGTACGCCGAATTCAGGCTCCAGCCACTCAGGACGCGCGGCATCATCACCAGCACGTTCCAGCATCGCGGAAACGTTGCCCAAGTCCCATGAACGTGCAATCAAGCCAGCTTTCGCTTCCGCCGGGGTCGGCGCGCGGCGAATCAGTTCGATAATCGGGTCGATGTTGGCCAGGGCAATCGCCAGCGCTTCAAGGATGTGCGCACGATCGCGGGCTTTACGCAGTTCGAAAATGGTACGACGGGTCACCACTTCACGGCGGTGGCGTACGAACGCGGCAATAATTTCTTTCAGGTTCATAATTTTCGGCTGACCATGGTGCAACGCAACCATGTTGATACCGAAGGAGACCTGCAGTTGGGTCTGGGAGTAGAGGTTGTTGAGAACCACTTCACCCACCGCGTCGCGTTTCACTTCAATCACGATGCGCATACCGTCTTTATCAGACTCGTCACGCAGCGCGCTAATGCCTTCAACGCGTTTGTCTTTTACCAGCTCGGCAATTTTCTCAATCAGGCGCGCTTTGTTCACCTGATACGGAATTTCATGCACGATGATGGTTTCGCGACCGGTTTTCGCGTCAGCTTCCACTTCCGCGCGAGCGCGAATGTACACTTTACCGCGACCGGTACGATAGGCTTCTTCAATACCACGACGACCGTTAATGATCGCGGCGGTCGGGAAGTCCGGGCCCGGAATGTGTTCCATCAGCCCTTCAATGCTGATGTCTTCGTTATCAACATAGGCCAGACAGCCATTGATGACTTCGGTCAGGTTGTGCGGCGGAATGTTGGTCGCCATCCCGACCGCGATACCGGACGAACCGTTCACTAACAGGTTCGGGATTTTGGTCGGCATGACGTCAGGGATCTTCTCCGTGCCGTCATAGTTATCGACGAAATCCACCGTCTCTTTTTCCAGGTCGGCCATCAGCTCGTGGGCGATCTTCGACATACGGATTTCCGTATAACGCATCGCTGCGGCGGAGTCGCCGTCAACCGAACCAAAGTTACCCTGGCCATCTACCAGCATGTAGCGCAAGGAGAATGGCTGTGCCATACGGACAATGGTGTCATAGACGGCAGTATCACCATGAGGGTGGTATTTACCGATGACGTCACCCACGACACGGGCAGATTTTTTATAGGCTTTGTTCCAGTCATTGCCCAATACGTTCATGGCGTATAGTACGCGACGGTGTACCGGCTTCAGGCCATCTCGGACGTCCGGCAGCGCACGGCCAACAATGACCGACATCGCATAATCCAGATACGAGCTCTTCAGCTCTTCCTCAATGTTGACCGGTGTAATTTCTCTCGCAAGGTCGCTCATCTAACCGCTATCCCTCTACTGTATCCCGGATTCAAAGGTCGCAAATTATAACACAGCCGCGGTGATACGGGTAAACCTATACCCAATGAATTTCGCGCCGTGACAGGGACAGGTATAGACGGTTTATTCATCGCGGAGGCCTGATATACTTGCCGGTCTGAACTGAACAGGAGTAATAGCGCCCATGAATGCCGAAAAACCGTCGGTGTCCCACAACGTTGACCATAATGAAATCGCTAAATTTGAAGCCGTCGCATCGCGCTGGTGGGATTTAGAGGGTGAGTTCAAGCCATTGCATCGCATTAATCCTTTGCGTCTTGGCTATATTGCGGAGCGCTCAGGCGGCCTGTTTGGTAAGAAAGTGCTGGATGTCGGCTGCGGCGGCGGCATCCTGGCAGAAAGCATGGCCCGGGAAGGGGCCACGGTCACCGGTCTGGATATGGGATTCGAACCGCTGCAGGTGGCAAAACTGCATGCTCTGGAAAGCGGCATTCAAGTCGAATATGTCCAGGAAACCGTTGAAGAGCACGCGGCGAAGCATGCCCAACAGTATGACGTGGTTACCTGCATGGAGATGCTGGAGCACGTCCCGGACCCGCAGTCGGTGGTCCACGCCTGCGCGCGGCTGGTGAAACCCGGCGGACAGGTCTTCTTCTCTACGATTAACCGCAACGGTAAAGCGTGGCTGATGGCGGTCGTGGGTGCCGAATACGTGATGAAGATGGTGCCGAAGGGAACTCATGACGTGAAGAAATTCATTAAACCCGCGGAGCTGATTGGTTGGGTTGATCAGACTATTCTGAAAGAGCAGCATATTACTGGCCTGCATTACAATCCGCTGACCAACACCTTCAAGCTGGCACCCGGCGTTGATGTTAACTATATGTTGCATACAACAGCCAAAAGCGCATAACGTCAGCTGCTTTTCTTATGATGATTGCGCGGCATCAAGCCGCGTGATTTTTTCTTCCGATGAAGAAATCAGCACTCGATCAAATTTTCATTTTTTTTTCTGATTTATTGACATCTCTTCCAGGCCTTATGTGGCGTGGACTTAGCGATCATTACGCTTCCGCAACCTCAATTTAACCTCAAAATCAACTCTTGTACTCAAAAGAATCCTTACTAGAATACTCACCATATAGCGTTTCTTTTATCGACCACCCCCTACATATAGTATTTATCCACAGAGTTAGTCACAACGGCTATCTGTGGATAAGTGGGGGATATTTTCTTTCACGGACAGGTATAATCCACATGAATCAGAGTCTGCTGGTGACAAAGCGTGACGGTAGCACCGAGCGCATCAATCTCGACAAAATCCACCGCGTGCTGGATTGGGCGGCAGAAGGACTGAATAACGTTTCGATTTCTCAGGTAGAACTGCGTTCACACATTCAGTTCTATGACGGCATCAAAACCGCCGATATTCACGAAACTATTATTAAAGCCGCTGCGGACCTTATCTCCCGCGAGGCACCGGATTACCAGTATCTCGCCGCGCGTCTGGCGATTTTCCATCTGCGTAAAAAAGCCTACGGCCAGTTTGAGCCGCCAGCGCTGTTCGATCACGTGTCAAAGATGGTGAAAAACGGCAAATACGATACTCATCTGCTGGAAGACTACACGGAAGAAGAGTTCAAGCAGATGGATTCGTTCATCGAGCACGATCGCGACATGACCTTCTCCTACGCGGCGGTTAAGCAGCTGGAAGGGAAATATCTGGTACAGAACCGCGTGACCGGTGAGATCTACGAAAGCGCCCAGTTCCTGTACATTCTGGTTGCCGCCTGCCTGTTCTCTAACTACCCGCGCGAGACGCGTCTGGACTATATCAAGCGTTTCTATGACGCGGTGTCCACCTTTAAGATCTCGCTGCCAACGCCGATCATGTCCGGCGTGCGTACCCCAACTCGCCAGTTCAGCTCCTGCGTCCTGATTGAGTGCGGCGACAGCCTGGATTCCATCAATGCCACCTCCAGCGCGATTGTGAAATACGTTTCCCAGCGTGCCGGTATTGGTATCAACGCCGGTCGTATCCGCGCGCTAGGTAGCCCGATTCGCGGCGGCGAAGCGTTCCACACCGGTTGTATCCCATTCTATAAGCACTTCCAGACTGCGGTAAAATCCTGCTCGCAGGGCGGCGTGCGCGGTGGTGCGGCGACTCTCTTCTACCCAATGTGGCATCTGGAAGTTGAAAGCCTGCTGGTGCTGAAAAATAACCGTGGTACCGACGCTAACCGCGTTCGTCACATGGACTACGGCGTACAGATCAACAAGCTTATGTACACCCGTCTGCTGAAAGGTGGAGATATCACCCTGTTCAGCCCGTCCGACGTTCCGGGCCTGTACGATGCATTCTTCGCCGACCAGGACGAGTTCGAGCGTCTGTACACTCAATATGAGCAGGATGACAGCATCCGCAAACAGCGTATTAAAGCGGTTGAACTGTTCTCGCTGATGATGCAGGAACGCGCCTCTACCGGCCGTATCTACATTCAGAACGTTGACCACTGCAACACCCACAGCCCGTTTGACCCGGTTGTCGCACCGGTGCGCCAGTCCAACCTGTGCCTGGAAATCGCCCTGCCGACCAAACCACTGGATGATGTGAACGACGAAAACGGTGAAATTGCGCTGTGCACCCTGTCCGCTTTCAACCTCGGCGTTATTGATAGCCTTGATGAGCTGGAAGACCTGGCGGTACTGGCGGTTCGCGCTCTGGACGCCCTGCTCGATTACCAGGACTACCCGATCCCGGCCGCTAAACGCGGCGCGATGGGTCGTCGTACGCTGGGTATTGGCGTGATTAACTTCGCCTACTATCTGGCGAAGCACGGTAAACGCTACTCCGACGGCAGCGCCAACAACCTGACGCATAAAACGTTCGAAGCCATTCAGTACTACCTGCTGAAAGCTTCTAACGAGCTGGCTATCGAGCAGGGCGCATGCCCGTGGTTTAACGAAACCACCTATGCGAAAGGCATTCTGCCGATCGATACCTATAAAAAAGATCTCGATGCTATCGTCAGCGAATCCCTGCACTACGACTGGGAAGCCCTGCGCGAATCAATCAAAACACACGGCCTGCGTAACTCCACGCTCTCCGCGCTGATGCCGTCCGAGACCTCTTCGCAGATCTCCAACGCCACTAACGGCATTGAACCGCCGCGCGGTCACGTCAGCATCAAAGCGTCGAAAGACGGTATCCTGCGTCAGGTGGTGCCGGATTACGAAAAACTGCAAAACGGCTACGAGCTGCTATGGGAAATGCCGAACAACGACGGCTATTTACAGCTGGTGGGCATTATGCAGAAGTTTATCGACCAGTCGATTTCTGCCAACACCAACTACGACCCGACGCGTTTCCCGTCAGGAAAAGTGCCGATGCAGCAGTTGCTGAAAGACTTGCTCAATGCCTATAAATTCGGCGTCAAAACTCTGTACTATCACAACACCCGTGATGGCGCGGAAGATGCTCAGGACGATCTGGCTCCGTCCATCCAGGACGATGGCTGCGAAAGCGGCGCATGTAAGATCTAAGTTATTTTGCCGGGTGGCGCTACGCTTACCCGGCCTACGGTTTTGTAGGCCCGGCACACAAAGTACCGCCGGGCGATACAATCTCAACAGGACTCACTTCAATGGCATACACCACCTTTTCACAGACGAAAAATGACCAACTGCTTGAGCCAATGTTTTTTGGTCAACCGGTGAACGTCGCTCGTTACGATCAGCAAAAATATGACATCTTCGAAAAGCTGATTGAAAAACAGCTCTCCTTCTTCTGGCGTCCGGAAGAGGTTGACGTTTCCCGTGATCGTATCGACTACCAGGCGCTACCGGAGCATGAAAAACATATCTTCATCAGCAACCTGAAGTATCAGACGCTGCTCGACTCCATCCAGGGACGCAGTCCGAACGTCGCTCTGCTGCCGCTGATTTCGATTCCGGAACTGGAAACCTGGGTTGAAACCTGGGCGTTTTCCGAAACTATTCACTCGCGCTCCTACACCCATATCATCCGTAATATCGTCAACGATCCGGCGGTGGTGTTTGACGATATCGTCACCAACGAGCAGATTCAGAAACGCGCGGAAGGGATCTCCAGTTATTACGATGAATTGATCGAGCTAACCAGCTACTGGCACCTGCTGGGCGAAGGTACGCACAGCGTTAACGGCAAAACCATTACCGTTAACCTGCGCGAGCTGAAAAAGAAACTCTACCTGTGCCTGATGAGCGTGAACGCGCTGGAAGCCATCCGTTTTTACGTCAGCTTCGCCTGCTCCTTCGCCTTTGCCGAGCGCAAGCTGATGGAAGGCAACGCCAAAATTATCCGCCTGATCGCCCGTGACGAAGCGCTGCACCTGACCGGCACTCAACATATGCTGAACCTGCTGCGTTCTGGCGTCGATGACCCGGAAATGGCGGAAATTGCTGAAGAGTGCAAGCAGGAGTGCTATGACCTGTTCGTGCTGGCGGCGCAGCAGGAGAAAGAGTGGGCGGACTATCTGTTCCGCGATGGTTCGATGATCGGCCTGAACAAAGATATCCTCTGTCAGTATGTGGAGTACATCACCAATATCCGCATGCAGGCAGTCGGTCTCGATCTGCCGTTCCAGACCCGCTCCAACCCGATCCCATGGATCAACACCTGGCTGGTGTCCGATAACGTGCAGGTTGCGCCACAGGAAGTGGAGGTCAGTTCTTACCTGGTCGGGCAGATCGATTCCGAAGTCGACGCCGACGATCTGAGCAACTTCCAGCTCTGATGAAACGCATTTTTTTGAAGATTTCTGACACTCGCCTTGAGTGTCAGGATGAGCACCCTTCGCTCCTCGCAGCCCTGGAATCGCACAATATCGACGTGGAGTATCAGTGCCGCGAAGGTTACTGCGGTTCTTGCCGCACGCGGCTGGTTTCCGGTCAGGTTGACTGGCTCACCGAGCCGCTGGCGTTTATCCAGCCGGGAGAAATTTTGCCCTGCTGCTGCCGGGCAAAAGGGGATATTGAAATTGAGATGTAATGCTTAGAGCCTATCCCAACAGGCGTTATTGGCGCAGACAGTTTGGACCCGGACAGCGCGCAGAAATCGTCCCCTTCACCGTTGTTATCACCCCAAAAGTGCTCCCATGAAGCACGCGAATAAATAGCAATGCTTCGATAGAATGGCAAAGCGGATATAACGCAGTCACTACCAAAAAGGCCAGAGAAGAAAACATCAGAACTGTTTTATTCGAATATTTCCCTACCCGCTGCCCGGCAAACGGGCGAATAATAATCGCCGCGATCAGAAAACAGGTTACCAGCTGTCCGGCTTTGTCAGCGGTGGCATGCAAATTGTCGGCAATATAAGTGCCTCCATCAACGGGTCACAGAAGGCAAAATTTAAACGATCCGCTGCACAAAACGGCAATAAAATTTTCGCTTTAAGTTCGAATATGCTCGATATCAAACAAAAATAAATAAACACGTGCCTTAATGATGTAAAACGAACATCGGGGGCACAGAATGAATTCTGCCAACTCAGACTTCGAGGTCATTATTATTGGCGGCGGCGCAACGGGTGCCGGAATTGCGCGCGACTGCGCGCTGCGCGGACTGAAGGTGGCGCTGGTTGAGCGTTATGATATCGCTACCGGGGCTACTGGCCGCAACCATGGATTGCTGCACAGCGGCGCGCGCTATGCGGTCACCGATAGCGAATCAGCGCGGGAGTGCATCAGCGAAAACCGCATTTTACGCCGCATCGCCCGCCACTGTATTGAACCGACCTGCGGATTGTTTATCACCCTCCCCGAAGACGACCTGGCCTACCAGCAAACCTTTATTACCGCCTGTCAACAAGCGGGCATCGATGCCAATCCTCTGACACCTGCCGAAGCGCTGCGTATTGAGCCTGCGGTTAACCCAACGCTGCTCGGCGCGGTGCAGGTTCCTGACGGCACAGTCGACCCGTTCCGCCTCACTGCCGCCAATATGCTGGATGCTCGCGAGCATGGCGCCTTGATTTATACTGGCTGCGAAGTGACGGGTCTGCTGCGCAATGGCGATACCGTCAGTGGCGTACAACTCTACAACCACTCACAGCGTCAGGCGCAGGCTCTACGCGCCAGCGTGGTGGTTAACGCTGCCGGGATCTGGGGGCAGCGCATCGCCGAATATGCCGACCTGCGCGTCGCCATGTTCCCGGCTAAGGGCTCGCTGCTCATCCTTGACCATCGCATTAACCAGCAGGTTATCAACCGCTGCCGTAAACCTGCCGATGCCGATATCCTGGTCCCCGGCGATACCATCTCGCTGATTGGTACCACCTCAACGCACATCGCTTACGATGAGATTGATGACAATCGGGTCACCGCCGCCGAAGTTGATATTCTACTGCGCGAAGGCGAAAAGCTGGCCCCAGTGCTGGGCCGTACTCGAGTACTGCGCGCCTACTCCGGCGTGCGCCCGCTGGTCGCAAGCGATGACGACCCGAGCGGACGTAGCGTCAGCCGCGGCATCGTTCTGCTCGACCACGCCGAGCGCGACGGTCTGAACGGCTTTATTACCATTACCGGCGGCAAGCTGATGACCTATCGCCTGATGGCGGAATGGGCCACCGATGCCGTATGCCGTAAGCTCGGTAACGCCGTCGCCTGCACCACCGCCGACACGCCGCTGCCGGGATCGCAAGAACCCACGGAAACCACCCTGCGCAAAATTATCTCTTTACCCGCGCCGCTACGCGGGTCGGCTATTTACCGCCACGGCGACCGCACCCCGGCATGGCTTGGCGATAGCCGTCAGCACCGTAGCCTGATCTGCGAATGCGAGGCGGTCACCGCCGGAGAAGTTCAGTACGCAGTAGAAAATCTGGCGGTAAAAAACCTGCTCGATTTACGCCGCCGTACCCGGATTGGCATGGGAACCTGCCAGGGCGAGCTTTGCGCCTGCCGCGCCGCCGGACTGCTCCAGCGTTTCAACGTCACCACTTCCGCCCGCTCGCTAACGCAGCTGTCCGAATTTCTCAACGAACGCTGGAAAGGCGTGCAGCCCATCGCATGGGGCGATGCACTTCGCGAAAGTGAGTTCACCCGCTGGGTCTATCTCGGCCTGTGCGGGCTAGAAAAGGAGCATCAGGATGAAGTTTGATTGCGCGATTATCGGTGGCGGACTCGCCGGACTCCTGTGCGGACTGGCGCTAAATCAACGCGGCCTGCGTAGCGTGATTATCAGCCGTGGTCAGAGCGCCCTGCACTTCTCTTCCGCCTCGCTGGATTTACTCTCCGCGCTGCCGAACGGCGAAACCGTCACCGATGTCGCTCACGGCATCGGCCAGTTAACAAAGCAGCTTCCCGAACACCCTTATGCCAGACTTGGCGTCAAACAGGTCATGGAGTACGCCGCGCAAACCCAGAGCCTGCTTACCTACTGCAATATCGCTATGCAGGGGGATGCCAGCCAGCCGCATCTGCGGGTCACACCGTTAGGCACGCTACGCGCGGCCTGGCTTTCACCGCAGGAGATCGCCACCGCACCGCTGCCAGCCCGTCGGGTTGGCCTGGTCGGCATCAGCGGTTTTGCCGATTTTCAACCGCACCTGGCCGCCGCTTCACTGAACCAGAACGGCATCAGCGCCACTGCGCAAGAGATTGATTTACCGCTGCTCGACGTCCTGCGCGATAACCCGTCCGAATTTCGCGCCGCCAATATTGCCCGCCTGCTGGATGATGAAATCCACTGGTCCGCGCTGCTGATGGCTCTTCGTCCGCTGGCGCAACAACACGACCTGCTAATCATGCCCGCCTGCTTCGGTCTCGCCGACGACCGGTTGTATCGCTGGCTCCAACAGCGTCTGCCCTGCCCGCTTCGCCTGCTGCCCACTCTGCCGCCGTCGGTGCCGGGCATGCGTCTGCACGCCCAGCTACAGCGGCAGTTCGTCCGCAGCGGCGGCACCTGGCTTACCGGCGACGAAGCGGTCAATATCAGCCACCAGGACGGCCTTGTTAACGCAGTCTGGACGCGTAACCACGGTGATATCCCACTGCGCCCGCGCTTCACGGTGCTGGCCAGCGGCAGCTTTTTTAGCAATGGGCTGGTCGCCGAACGAAACGGCGTGCGGGAGCCGATTCTTGGCCTCGACCTTCAGCAGACTCTGCCGCGCGAAAACTGGTATCAACGGGACTTTTTTGCCTCACAGCCCTGGCAGCGCTTCGGCCTGAAAACGGATGCCTCCCTGCGCCCGCAGCTTCATGGGGAGACGCTGGAGAATCTGTTCGCCATCGGTTCTGTGCTCGGGGGTTTTGACGCCATCGCGCTGGGATGCGGCGGCGGCGTCTGTGCGGTGACAGCGCTACACGCCGCGAAGCTGATCAGCGAGCTTGCTGGAGGTGAATCATGAACGACACCCGATTCGAACACTGTATTAAATGCACCGTTTGCACCACGACCTGCCCGGTCAGTCGGGTCAATCCGCGCTATCCAGGGCCAAAACAGGCTGGTCCGGACGGCGAACGCCTGCGCCTGAAAGACGGGGCGCTTTACGATGAAGCCTTAAAATACTGCATCAACTGCAAACGCTGCGAAGTCGCCTGCCCTTCCGACGTCAAAATCGGCGATATTATCCAGCGGGCACGCATCCAATACAGCCAGCAAAAGCCGACATTACGCGATGCGATCCTCAGTCATACCGATCTAATGGGGACGCTCTCCACGCCGTTTGCTCCACTGGTCAACGTTGCCACCGGTCTAATGCCGGTACGCCGGATTCTGGATGCGGCGCTCAAAATCGACCATCGCCGCATGCTGCCCAAATATGGCTTTGGCACCTTCCGCCGCGCCTTTCGTCAACTGGCCGCCCAACAGGCGCAGTACAGCGAGCAGGTGGCGTTCTTTCACGGCTGCTATGTGAACTACAACCATCCTCAGCTCGGCAAAGATCTGGTTCATGTACTGAATGCGATGGGCATCGGCGTTCAACTGCTCAGCAAAGAGAAGTGCTGCGGGGTGCCGCTGATTGCCAACGGTTTTTTTGCTAAAGCGCGTAAACAGGCGCTGAGCAACGTCACCGCGATGCGGGAAAATAGCCTGCCGATTGTCGCCACGTCATCAACCTGCACCTTTACCCTGCGCGATGAATATCCGCACGTGCTTGATATCGACAACCACGACATTCGCGACCGGGTCGAGCTGGCAACCCGCTGGATCTGGCGTCAGTTGGATGCGGGTCGGCCTCTGAAGTTAAAACCGCTGCCGCTGAAGGTGGTTTATCACACGCCTTGTCATATGGAGAAAATGGGCTGGTCGCTGTATACCCTTGAGCTGCTGCGGCTAATCCCCGGATTACAGCTTGAAGTGCTCGACTCCCAGTGCTGCGGGATCGCCGGAACCTACGGGTTTAAGTCGGAGAACTACGACTCATCGCAGGCGATTGGCGCACCGCTGTTCCGGCAAATTGAAGAGAGCGGCGCTGACCTGGTAGTGACCGATTGCGAAACCTGCAAATGGCAAATTGAGATGTCCACCAGCAAACGCTGCGAACATCCCATCACCCTGCTGGCGCAGGCGCTGGCCTGAGGTCAGCGCCTGCGATGGGGAGACTAGTAGCTCCCCTTTCCCTCCGCCTGTTCGGCTACTGGTTTGAACATCGCCAGGCGCTTATCCAGTGCGCTGGTATAAAGGTTGGTATCGACGCCCACGGCAACAAAATTTGTCCCCCAGGCCAGCGCTTTATGCGCCATCTCCGGGTCGACGGCCAGGAATCCAGCGGCTTTTCCCGCCTCGCGAATACGCCGGATGCTCTGCTCAATGATCCGCTGTACCTCCGGGTGACCGGCGTTATCTGGATACCCCAGCGAGGCCGATAAATCCGCCGGGCCAATAAATACGCCGTCAATGCCTTCCACTTCGAGGATTGCATCCAGGTTATCAAGCGCCGTTTTGCTCTCTACCTGGATCAGCAAACACAGCTCATCGTTAGCCTGCGCCATATAGTTTTCCACCCGTCCCCAGCGCGCGGCACGAGCGACTCCGGCCCCGACTCCGCGCGTACCCACCGGCGGATAGCGGGTTGCCGAAACAATCTCCCTCGCCTGTTCGGCGGTATCGACCATCGGGATCAATAGCGTTCTGGCACCAATATCCAGCACCTGTTTAATCAGGCTACGATTGCCCTCTACGGGGCGAATCACCGGCTGGCTGGCGTAGGGGGCAATCGCCTGTAGCTGGTGGTAGAGATCCTGAATGGTATTTGGCGCATGTTCACCATCAATCAGCAGCCAGTCGTAACCCGAGGTGGCGGCGATCTCAGCCATGTAGGAGGAGGTCGAGCTCAGCCACAGGCCAATTTGCGTTTCTCCCTTCAATAATCCCGCTTTAAATGGGTTCGATAAAATTGTATTCATAGTTCTCCCTTAAATTAATGCTGTACGCTGCCAGCCTGCGGCACCGTGCGATTAACGCGCAGTGAAAAGATAATAACAACCCCAACAATCGCCACGCAGGCGAGCGTCAATAATCCGGCAGAATTGCTGGCAAAAATCGTTTCGGCCTGGACGCGAATAATCGGTGCCAGGAAACCACCAATCGCACCGAACAGGTTCACGAAGCCGATGCCTGCGGCCAACGCGGTGCCGGACAACAACTGCGTCGGCATGGTCCAGAAAACCGGCTGCACGGCAATCACGCCGACCGCCGCCACGCACAGCGCGATAATCGCCAGTACCGGTGACACCAATCCGGAGACTGCAATACCGATCGCCGCCGCCAACAGGGTGAACGCCGCAATATTGCGTCGCTCGCCGGTACGGTCGGAGTAACGCGGGATAAACCAGGTGCCAAACAATGCGGCAACCCACGGAATCGCCGTCACCACCGAGGCAAAGAATCCCACTTTGGTGCCCAGCAGAGCGGCGACCTGAGTCGGCAGAAAGAAAATCAGACCATACACCGCCACCTGAATCGTCAGGTAGATAATGGCGAGCTGCCAGACGCGCCCATTGCGCAGCGCATCGGACAGCCGCGACGTGACCTTTTTCTCCTCTTCGCTGGCAAGCTGGCTAATCAACGCCTGCTTTTCAGCGGCAGTCAGAAAACGTGCGCTTTGCGGCGTATCATCAAGCCAAAAGAAGGTAAAGAACCCGGCGCCAACCGCCAGCAGCCCTTCGATAACAAACATCCAGAACCAGCCTGGGTGCCCCATAAAACCGTGCATTTCCAGCAGCGCGCCGGAGAGCGGTGAGCCCAGCGTTAACGCCAACGGTGCGCCCATATAAAACAGCCCCATAATGCTGGCGCGGTTTTGCTGAGGGAACCATTGCGAAGTCAGATAGATCATGCCAGGGAAGAAGCCCGCCTCGGCAGCACCGAGTAACGTGCGCACCAGCAGAAATTTCGTTTCCGTATCCGCCCAGGCCATCGCCGCAGACAGAACGCCCCACAGCAGCGTGGTGCAGCCAATCCACTTTTTCGCACCGAATTTACGCATCAACAGGTTAGCGGGTACCCCCAGAAAGGCGTACACCACAAAGAAAATCCCCGCACCCAGCGCATAGGCTTCGTTGCTTAGCCCGGTATCCAACTGGTAGGTCTCTTTGGCAAAGCCAATATTCGAACGGTCAAGAAATGCGAGCACGTAAAGCGCCAGCATAAAGGGAATCAAACGGGCGCGGCTTTTCTTCACCACGCTCTCAAGCAAGGTGTTGCTCATCGTAATATCCTCAAAAATGGGCCGCACATTAGCGCTGTGCGGCACGGCGGGATCAGTGGCTATAAGGACGTTGCAGATTGCAGTCGCGGTTCAGTTCGACGCCAAAACCCGGTTTATCCAGCACGGATTTATGAATGCGTCCATTTTCCGGTACCGGTTCACCCAGCAGAATCGGGTCAAACTGCGGGCGCATCGTTGAGCAATCCGGGCTGGTCATCAGGAATTCGCTGAACGGCGTGTTGGTAAAGGTGATGACCGCATGGTGCGAATAGACCGATGACCCGTGTGGGACCACCAGTTGACCGCGCGCTTTAGCGATTGCGGCTATCTCCACCAGCGTAGTCAGGCCGCCGCACCAGCCCACATCAGGCTGCATAATATCGATGCCGGTTTCCGACAGCGTGCGGAACGATTGCAGCGTCCCGTGGTGCTCACCGCTGGTGACCATCATCCCGGCGGGCGCATTGCGTTTGAGTTCGCGATAGCCTTCGTACTGCTGCGGCGGCAGACACTCTTCAATCCACTTAAGGTTATGAGGCGCGCAGGCATGGGCCAACTTAGTGGCGTAATTAACGTCCTGGCTCATCCAGCAATCCAGCATCAGCCAGAAATCCGGACCGCATTTTTCGCGCATGTCAGCGACCATCGCGGCGTCTTTGCGGATCCCCGCGTCACCATCGTGCGGACCCCAGTGAGTTGGCATTTTGCCGCCGATAAAGCCCATCTTCTGCGCCAGGTCCGGACGGGCACCGGTGGCGTAAAACTGAATTTCATCGCGCACCGCACCGCCCAACAGTTTGTACACCGGCAGGCCAACCACTTTACCGAACAGATCCCACAGCGCGAGGTCGATACAGGAGATGGTGTTCATCACCAGGCCGCCGGAGCCGGAGTAGTACATGGTCGCGTTGAGCATCTGATCGTGGATCAATTTGATATCGCTGACGCATTTGCCTTCGATAAAGCGGTTCAGGTGCTTTTCAACGATAAAGCAGCCCATTTCGCCCGCCGTTGACACCGCAAACCCGGTCTGCCCATTCTCCGCTTCGACCTCGACAATCAGCGTACCCAACACGTTGATGCCAAAAGACTGGCGGGACTGCTCATACTGTTTGTATTTGCTCATTGGGGTCGCGATGTGGTCATCAATCCAGTGGTTCGCTCCCTGGTCGTGATAATCGCCGCCGCCAGCGCCTTTCTCTGCGGTAGCGCCGCCGATAAACCAGGCGCGGGCGTGTTTAATTTTCGGTAAGGTCATGATGTTCTCCTTGTTATGAAGCTTGTTGTTCGAAGGGGCTCTTCCACCCCAACAGACGGGAAATATCTTTGGCGCAGGCAATCGCCTTACCAGCGAGGTAATCACGATTGTCTTCATTGATTTGCAGGCGCGTCCCCACCACCGAGATAGCTGCGGTCAGCTCGTTATTGGCGTTAAATACCGGCGCGGCGACGCAGCGCACGTCGGGATAGTCTTCGCCGTTATCAAAGCTCCAGCCCCGAGCGCGAATACGCCCCAGTTCATCGCGAAGCTGCTGAGCATCAGTGATAGTGGTTGGCGTGGCTCGTTCCCACCGTAGTTCGCTGATAATTGACTCCTGAACTCGTTCGGGCTGCCAGGCCAGCAGGCATTTACCAATGCCGGAACGATAAAGCGACAGGCTCTTACCTTCGTGCGAACGTACGCTGATGGTGGCCGGGGATTCGACCTTCAAAATGTAGTAGGCGTTACCGTTATCGATGATGCCTAAGTGACAGAGCAGACCGCACTGATCCATCAGTTGCGTCAGGCGCGAACGCGCCAGTTCGCGCAGGTCCATTTTGCTCAGCGCATGTCCGGCCAGCTCAACCAGCTTGGTCCACAGGCAGTAATTGTCCTGATTATCCATGCTAAGAAAGCGCTGTTTTCTCAGCTCACCTAACAGCAGATAGGCAGTGCTTTTCGGAATACCCAGTTCGTCAATAATGGTCGCCGCGCTACAGGGGCCGATGCGGGCGATCAAATTGAGAATATCAATGGCGCGGGTCAGCGCCGGGACTTTGCTTGATTCCAACATACTGGACTCCAATCCTGAATACTGGAATCAATGTTACGGTTGTCGGGGAAGTAAATTGTGAGCAACTTCAAATGCCGGGGCGATTCCAGAAGAGTGGACATTCAGAGGTATAAAAATGGGAGATGACGCACAGAATATTTAAAACGAAGTACAGCAGATTGGACTAAATACAGCGCCGGGAGAAGATCCCGACGCCAGGGACGACTTAAACTGAAAGGGACTCGACGACGTTAATCCAGCCATGTTCACCGGCTATCGGCTCACCGTTCAGCCAACGACGCAGCATATTCAGGGCCATCATCGCGCAGACTTCCTGACGCACCTGCACGCTGTGACGATTGGTACTAAATTTCACCCGCAGCGCGTGAGTGCCTTCCGGCGTTGAGAGCGCAAAATTCAGGTGATCGCTCTCCTGACCGCTGACCGCCAGCGCCAGACCGGCAAAGTGTTTTTCGCGACGCTCCGCCGCCCAGCGCGCCGCCTGCGCTAACGTCTCTTCCTGTGCCGGAATCACTTCGCTCGCCAGCAGCGGTGCGTTAACGCGTGAAAGCTGTAGCGCCAGCAGGCCGCCGGTAAACTGTTCGCTTAGCGTCAGGCTCAGCTGGCGCTCTTGCAGGCGACGGGCAATCTGCGCCGGTAGACCTTCAGTGCCTTCAAAGATCACGCTTTCCCCGGCCACTTTCTGTACTTCCGGCCACAGCGCCAGCATCGCTTCGCGCTGCTCAGAAGGCCCGGTTAGCTTGAGTTCAATAATCGGCATTGAGGAGCGATAGCCCATCACCACGCCCGGCGGCAGTTGAAGGTGGTCAAGGCTCTGCGCCAGCTCGCTCTCCGAGCGACCAAAGGTGGTCAAACGCAGACACAGCGGTGGAGCCGGCAGCGGGAAACGTTCGCGCAAGCGCGGTAAGATTTCCTGCTCAATCATCACTTTGAATTCCGAAGGCACGCCAGGGGTGAAAAACATCAGGCAGCGATTGAGCTGCACGGCGAAACCGCAAGCGGTCCCGACCGGGTTATTGATCATCTCGGCGCTTTGCGGAATTTCCGCCTGTTTACGGTTGCTGGCGGCCATTGGCCTTCCGCGCTCGGCAAAAAAGCGCGTCATCATATCCAGCCACTCTTCGTGCAAAATCAACCCTTCGCCTTTGGCCGTTGCCGCAGCCAGCGCGCTGAGATCGTCGCTGGTTGGCCCCAGGCCGCCGTTAACGATCAGCACGTCGGCGTGCTCGCTACGCTCGCGTAAAATCGCCACCAGAGCGTCAAGATTGTCGCCCACGGTATTGCGACGCTTTAAGGGTAATCCTTGATTAAAAAAGAAATCCGCCAGCCACGCGGCATTAGTATCGACGATTTGCCCATGCAGCACTTCGTCGCCGGTGGACAGCATTTCCACGTTTAGCATTGTGAACTCCAGCCTGATAAGTCGGAATACTATAGCGCAAAGCGGCTGAGAGAATGACTGAAAATCAGGCGCGGCAGAATACCACGCCCGGAAGGAATCAGAAGCTGGCGTTGACACCGACGTAAGGGCCGTCCGCAACGGTGTTATCGCGGTTGCCTTCTTTACCTGCAAGGTTGAGGTAACGATAACCAGCTTCAATGCTCAGAGGACGCATAATGGTAAAGCGCGCGCCAGCATTGGCTTCCTGATAGCTGTCGATACCGCTGGAGAGTGAATCCGGGGAGTAATAATATTCGCCAAACAGACGGAAGCTGTCGCCGATTTTCCACTGCAGACCACCGCCAACCGCCGCCGCGTAGCCTTCATCACCAGCCTTCGGGTTGGTGTAAACGCCCTTGCCGCCGACGGTTGCGAGGAATGGCCCCAGAGGGATGTTCAGACCCAGTCCCAGGCCTGCCGCATCACCATCATCATCGTTGTGCAGCCAGTTGCCGGTCACTGCCAGACCTGTAGATTCCGTACCAAAACCAACACCAAGATTGGTGTAGTGCTCACCGGCCTGCCCGCTGACGCTGATCGCATTTGCCGCCGTCGAGACGAACATCATGCCAGCGAGGGCCAAAAATATGCTTTTTTTCATTTTTACTCTATCCAGAAAACAAGAATTTAAAAGTCCCGAAAAACCGCGAAATTGTACTGCTGAATGCTAAGGAATCAATGCGCTAAAGTGACCTTTACCATTGTGATTGTAACCAGTTGCTACCGAATATTTGCCAACAGTCGCGGATATCAAATCGATAGCCAGAGCCAGATTGCCCGCACTGACTATTTATTCTACAAATAGCGCTCAGCTTATTTCGTCCCTTCAGGGAAATGAATAAGTTACATAAAACTTTGTCAGGAGATAAAGATGAGCAAGAAAGGATTAACGACGGGATCCGGCGCGCCGGTTGTCGATAACAATAATGTCGCCACCGCGGGCCCACGCGGCCCCATGCTGCTGCAGGATGTCTGGTTTCTTGAAAAACTGGCCCACTTTGACCGGGAAGTTATCCCGGAACGCCGTATGCACGCAAAAGGTTCCGGCGCTTACGGCAAACTGACCGTCACCCACGATATCACTCGCTATACGCGCGCAAAACTGTTCGCCGAAATAGGCAAAACCACCGACCTGTTTCTGCGCTTCTCGACCGTCGCCGGAGAGCGCGGCGCCGCTGACGCCGAGCGTGATATTCGCGGCTTTTCCATTAAGTTCTATACCGAAGAGGGTAACTGGGATCTGGTGGGCAACAACACGCCGATTTTCTACCTTCGCGACCCGCTAAAATTCCCGGATCTCAATCACGTCGTGAAGCGCGATCCGCGCACTAATCTTCGTAACCCTACCTGGAAATGGGACTTTTTCTCCCTGCTACCGGAAACGCTGCATCAGTTAACGATTGATTTCAGCGACCGTGGCATCCCGCGTTCTTATCGTCATATGCACGGCTTCGGTAGCCACGCGTTCAGCTTTATCAATGCCGACAACGAGCGTTTTTGGGTGAAGTTCCACTTTAAATCCCAGCAGGGGATCGCCAACCTGATGGATGATGAGGCCAAACGCCTGGTGGCTGAAGACCGCGAAAGCTCTCAGCGCGATCTCTATGAGTCAATTGAAAAAGGCGATTTTCCGCGCTGGACCTTCTACGTGCAGATAATGCCGGAAGCGGAGGCCAGTCAGGTCCCTTATAACCCATTTGACCTGACCAAAATCTGGCCTCATAGCGATTATCCGCTACTTGAAGTTGGGGTGCTGGAGCTAAATCGCAACCCGGACAACTACTTCGCAGAAGTTGAGCAGGTCGCCATGAACCCGGCAAACGTGGTGCCCGGGGTAAGTTTCTCTCCGGACCGTATGCTGCAAGGACGACTGTTCTCCTATGGCGACACTCAGCGTTATCGTTTAGGGGTTAATCATCATCAGATCCCAGTAAACGCTCCGCGCTGCCCGTTCCATAACTATCACCGCGACGGTGCAATGCGCGTAGATGGCAACAGCGGCAACGGCGCGACCTACGAGCCCAACAGCTTTGGCGTCTTTCAGGAGCAGCCGGACTTTAGCGAGCCGCCGTTAAGTCTTGAAGGCGCAACCGCACACTGGGATCATCGGGAAGATGGCGACTACTTTAGCCAGCCGCGCAAGCTGTTTGAGCTATTAAGCGAAGATGAGCATCAGCGTATGTTTCAGCGGATAGCCGGTGATATGCGGGATATCCCCGAATTTATTCAGCAACGACAGATTGGACTTTTCAGCGAAGTTCATCCCGACTACGGCGCAGGCGTTGCCGCAGCCCTGAAAGCGTTAAAAGAGGCTAAATAAACCTTCGCGGCAGCTGCTAAGGCTGCCGTTTTCTCTGGCATGAATCTGGTATGAAG